>CAZNNX010000212.1:0-3918 GCA_964574485.1 uncultured Saprospiraceae bacterium
AATTACTAGGTTTCTCAGGCCAAACTACTTGAGAAGGGTCTGAAAAGTTTTGAGGTACATCTCTTAGAGATTGGCGATAGGTTAGCCAAACTTCTTTAGAAGGTTTTGGATTAGCATCTCCTGCTACAGACCAATCTGAGTCTTTTAAAAGAGCATCACGTTGCGATCTGATTTGTTCCCAAGTAGGAGCAGGAGGAACATAAGGAACTAATTTAGCCTTTCCTTCTTTTACTTCTTGAAGAAATTGAGCATAGTGTGTATTAGAAGGGTCTTTTGGGGTATAAATATTTCCAAAAACAATAGTTTCACCATTATCAATATAAGTTTTCATATATTAAAGTTCTGCATTTAATGTACATGCGGCGACTGCGTTAGTTGTCGATATTGCCGTAAATGATTCTGTGTTTATATTACCAGGAGAACCAGAAGCAAATGTACTACCCCAGATTATTTGAGGGGGTGTTCTCATAGATGTTTTATAATATACTGTTATTGCATGACTCACATTATTAATATATAGTTGTGGTAAAACCTGATAATACCTCTGACACAAAGCAAGTTCAGTTCCAATTGGTCTTTGTTCGAATGGAGTTGCTGTCGAACCTGATTCAAGTTGAAAGTTTTCAAAGGCAAACCACTCGTTAGCGCCAGCAGTTCCTGTTGGAACATAGTAAACTAACACCATCAGCTCACTTGCATTAGATGGAACCGAAAAGTTGTATGTATAAGATGTCGCAGTTGTATTAACAGATAACAAACTAGGCGTTGCTTCTGACCACCCTGTCCAACTTCCATTAAGTCCATTAGAAGAAGGTTGATCGGCAGTTGTTCCAAAGCGAGCGCAAATACTTAAATTTGTTGGAGCATTTGCTCCACGAAAAACGTTAAAAGAAACAGTTGCAGTTTTTCCCCGAAGGTCATATACATTAAACGACTCAATCTGTTGCCCCATGAAAATGTAGTTAGGGGCATTTGTTTGCCCAGAAGTACGACCAAAATATCCAGCTTTAAAAACGCCAGTAGTTTGAGGTGTGGTTTGCCCTAAAAACAACTGTGCGGTTGTACCTGTTTGTGCGATAAACCAACGATCTAAAGAGGGATATACAGTTACTCCAGCACTTGGAGTAGGTGATGAGCCTGTTGTGCGTTGTGCAATTTGAAATGAACCATTAATAATCTTATTTCTAAAAGCAAAGGCTTCTGGATTTTGTATATTATAAGCACCCCAACGATTACCTAACCATTGCCAACTTTTGTTGCCTTCTGTATAAATTTCTCCGCTACTAGGATTATTTGGAAAATTAATAGCCATATATTTTAATTATTAGGTTTCTCAGGCCATTCTACTTCTTCTGGAGATTTAAATTTTTGAGGGATATTTCGAAGTTTATTTCTGTAGACCAACCAAGATTGTTTTGAATCAAAATTAACATCAGGTAATGCAGCCCAATCTGTTTCTTTTAGAAGTTGATCTCTTCTTGATCTGATTTGCTCCCAAGTAAGAGGAATTGCAGAGGGAGCAATAGCAATAGGGTAACCATTAGTATCAGGTACGATTTGTTTTCCTTGAGATTGTTCATTCAAGAGATATACATGTTGTTCATTTGTAATTCGAACACAATCAGGTGGAATATTTGTCCCGTGAATTTCTTGGTTATAAAATCCTTTAGTTGTTTTTGAATAGTAAATCATAAAATTAATAACCTAAGGCAAGCCAAAAAACACCATCCGTAGTACTTCCAGACATAGAACGCAAATTAAATTGAGAAGTATTTACAATTCTTCCTCCTGCAAGTGGTTGATTGGGATCACTATCTTGGGTTACGTATATTTGGAATCCTTGATTTGGAAATGATATTGGAAAATTATAAGTAATTGGGTTTGCGGTTATTTGAGAAAATCCCCATTGAATGATCAATCCTCCAGGTAACCGTTGATAACCGGAGTTTGCTAAGCTTTGATTAGCACCTGTAAAAAAAGAAGCTATAGAAGAAACATCTGCTGATAACACTCCGGTAGTAGTATTGTGAGAAAGATTAACTGTTGGTGAATTAATAGATGATAAAGGATTTAAAGTTGTATTTCCACCAGAACCAATATCTGTCCATTGAAAAGAATCTCCGTCATAATAATAAACGAAACAAATACCTGTAGAAGAATCATACCAAAGATCTCCCAAAGAAGGATTTAATGGAGGAGTATCTGAAATGTCTACGTTACCTTTATCAAATAAAGATATCCAAGTAGTTCCATCCCAACGCCATCTTCTTCCAGCAGAAGAAAAAACTTGATTTAAGACCGGAGAGTCTGGAAAATTAATTGCCATATTATATATTGTATTTAACCAAAATTTATATTAAATAATTTTTTTATGACTAAAGAAGAATTTGAAAAAAGATGGGGGCATGTTTATGATTATGTTGTGGGGATTGATTCCGATCTGCAAAAAACATTAGTAGATAAAAGAACCGGAGAACACTGGGCATTGACTCAAAAAAACTATGATCAAATTTGTCAACTCTTCGAAGAATTGAGTAAAGATTAATTAAATATAAAATATATGAATAAATTTGATAATTTAGTTAAAAATTATATTGCTGAAGACGAAAGTCTTGATCAGTGGCATCAACAAAAAATGAAGGAAGAAGAACGGACCTCTTCTCATGAATTTGACACACTTTCTCACCCCATCAAAGATCAAATGATTGAAGGATTCAAAAATTGGATCAAAGCAGGAGAGCATCAAGACGGAGAAGCTTTTTGGGATAATTTCGAAAATGAACAAGAAGCTGTAGAAGATTTTCTTCGTACTATTATTGGAGGTTAATAAATAAAAACATATTTTAGAACCCTTCATTTTTTCTTGAAGGGTTTCTTTTTGCCTTTATAATGTTGATATGAAATTGGCATCTATTGAGGTTATAAAAAATATTCGTAATCACCCCAATGCAGATTCATTGGATGTTGCTGAAGTTTTGGGTTGGCAGGTAGTTGTTAAAAAAGGTATCCACAAAGAAAGGGATAAAATTGTTTTTATTACTATTGACAGTATTGTTCCAAAACTCCCTTGGTCTGAATTTTTAGCAGATAAGAATAATCCCGATAAGCCTATTAGAATTAAAAATATTAAACTTCGAGGAGAATATTCATCAGGCCTTGTTATTCCTTTGAGTGAGTTTCCATCACAATTCACCGAAACAACTGTTATTGGGGAGGATTTGACCTCATTACTCGGTGTTACAAAGTACATTAAAGAAATTCCGGCCAATCTTTCGGGAGAAAATGCTGGAGACTTTCCAACACATTTGGCATCAAAAACTGATGAAGATAATGGTTTAAATGACCCAGAACTAGTAAACAAAGTTTTATATCACGAACCTTTTATTACAGTTACACAAAAATTAGACGGGTCTTCAATAACTCTGATTGTCGAAAATGGTTCATTGGTAGAAGTTTGTAGTAGAAATCTTTCTAAAAAAGAAACGGAAAATTCTGGATTTTGGAATGCTGCTAAGAAACTGACCATGCCTTCTGGTTGGTCTGGTGTTATTCAAGGAGAACTTTGCGGAAATGGTATTCAAAAAAATCCACTAAAATTAAATGATATTCGTATATTTGTTTTTCAAATTAAAACGGAAGGCAAATATATGACTTATGATGAAATGAAAAATTTTTGTATTGATCAATTGAAGTGTGATGTGGTGCCTTTAATAGGACATTTCGATGTGGATGCTAGTGTAAAGTTGTGGACTAACCCTTTACAAAAATTACAAGAAGTAGCAGACAAACAAAAGTATTCGAGTGGATTAGATGCTGAAGGGATTGTGATCAGGCCTCAATCTTATCCTAAATCTTTTGAATCCCGTAGACCTTTCGGTTTCAAGTTGATAAACCGAAATTATAAAGATTAATCTTTTT
>CAZNNX010000213.1:0-3885 GCA_964574485.1 uncultured Saprospiraceae bacterium
GTACCTGTGGCTGATCCTTGTAAAATACTGAATCTCAATCCAACCGGACTGTTGGTAACCAAATTATTCGATGCATTTCTAATAACAGCTTGGTAACTCATTTTTTGTGGTACCTGAGCCATAGCTTGAAAAGCGAGCATTAAAAATGTGCAACTAAATGCTAATTTTAAAAAGTAAGATTTCATGAACATTTGTCTTTTGAAATAAGTGAATGATTATATTTTGGAAATTTTAAAAGTTTTTAGATTTTTTTCTTGATCCCAAACCTGTAGGAAATAAACAGCAGGTACTAAATCATCTGTAGGAATTTCAGAGATGCGATTGCTGATTTGATTATTTTTTAATAATCTTCCGCTGATATCATACAATTGATAATGTAGTTGTAAGTCAGTGCTAAAATTATCAACCAGCAAAGTAAGTACTGAACTGACTGGGTTGGGGTAAGCATTAAAATACAGATCAATTTGTTCAATTTCTGCACCCGTAACTACTTCCAATTGCCAGACCTGTAAAACGCCTTGAGAGCTGCTACCTTTGTCAGAACTACCATATTCTTGAGCAATTTGACCAATACTTTGGGAAATTGAACCCCCATTTCCTTTAAATTCACCATATCCGGAGGTGGTATTACTTTGTGAAAATAATTTGCCAAAGAGCAGGGCAAAGGCTAAAATAAAAATATTGAAACGCATAGTTTTGATTTTTTGTAAATTTAAGATTGTAATATAAAGATATTTTATTTTATACGATATTGATATGTTAACATTTTTGCGAAATAATAAATTATTGTAAATTTTGAATGAGGTCTTTAAAAACTTCAAATAATTTAAAATACTCAATTAGGTTTATTCTTTCATAGTCATCTGATGGCTTATGGTAATCCCCATGTATTCCCGTTGTAAATTGTATGAGTTTACTATTTAGATGAATACATGCATTTAGGTCACCTTTTTTTAAATCATCAACTTCTGTTTTTACGAAATTAAAGTATTCGGATGGCAATTGTACATCTTGATTACTAGTGAAATAAACCCTTCCATCTTTTGGCCTTCCTATCATATCCAGGTTAATGATATAGTTTTGTTCGTAACTTTTTCCAAACTTCTTAAAAAAAGAATAGCTACCACCTTTTCCAATTTCATGACCTGAAGATATAAGTAGGTCCAAATTTAATTTTTTATGTAAAGCTACAAATAAGGATGTTGCCATAGCAACTCCAGAAGCATTATCGTCAGAACCATTATGTATCGAATTTTGTTCGAATGATCTGGAAAATTGATTTCCCATTCCAATATGGTCAATATGTGCAATCAAAAGAATTTTATTCCCTGACTTGGGAGATCGAACAAAAAGCTGTTTTCCTTTTATTTTTTTATAGATGGCATGGGATTCAGGGCTGCTTGACATTTTATAGCTGATGAATCTAGGATTTGCATCTGAATTTTGTTTTATGTGATTTCTTATCAAATGAATAGCCTTAAGTTCATAAACAGAACCAGACATTCTCCCTTTTAAACTATCATGAGACAAAGCTTTTAATAAATAATCCAGATTTTTTAGGTCTGGATTATCTTGAGATTTTAGTAATGAAAAAGGGAGAAGGAATAATAAAAAATAATATTGTTTTATCATTTCATTTCTTTAGGCTTTACTGATGTATTTTCCTTTTTATCATATCGGATTTTCAACCCATCCCACCAAATGGGTAGTGCAGATCCTTTCAGATTTCCGTCATTGAAAAGTACTTCGTTTAGATTTGGTTCAAAATTTGAATCAAGAATTACCTCATCTTCCATATTTGTTTCAGATTCATTAGATTCTAAAACAGCCGTCCAACAAACTTTTACATTCGATTTTCCATTTTTATTTTCTTTAATGGTGAATCCTTTATTATCAATTTCTGCGATATAAAGTCCATTTGTTTCACCCATGGCAGTGATGTTTATTATTGGATCATTTTGTAGCGTTCTAATTTCAGAATCGGCATAATTTACACGAGCATAGCCGTTTACGAGCTCAATTTTACCGCTGAGTTGTTGACTTTGTTTTTGAGTTTGTATGGCATAAGATTTTTTAATTTCACCATTTTTATTTTTGAATAACTCTATATTTCTTCCAAAAGTAAATTGATTACCTGAGATATACTGGCCTATTAAACCACCTTTGACAATGGAACCAAACAATTCACCACTTTGAAAAGATCCTGAGAAATTTCCAAAAAATCCACCACCAATACCTTCTAGTTCTTGACTGGCCATATATCCTGCTCCGGAGCTGTATCCAGAGGAGCCGTACACTCCAAATGTTGAGGATGCGCTATTTTTATAACCTAAAGAACCCCAATATGTACCAGAATATTGCGCCCCTAAAGCGCCTCCGCATCTTGTATAATCATTAAAATTGAAATTTGCTGCGCCAAAGGTGTAAAGATCGCCCCAATAATTATAAGTGCCGGAAGCAGAGTTTGTATTATTATATCCATAACCTGTACCGTCGTTTTGAGAATCTCTTGTTCTGTAACTATACATACCATGTTGACCATCCCCGTTTGAGGTAAATTGGTTGGTATAAACATAAAGAGAGAATTGGTTGGTTGGGCTGGTTCCAATACTTGTAGTAATACCATTATCTTGAAACATTGAATTTGTTAAACCACCATTTTGCCATTTAGCTAAATAGTTATTTGTTCCAGAACCCGAGATGCCAGATGTGCCAGCTGGACCCTGCGGACCTTGAGGCCCTTGCGGACCTGTAGCTCCCTGCGGACCCTGCGTACCCGTAGCTCCAGTTGGTCCCTGGGGTCCTTGTGGACCTGTAGCTCCTGTAGCGCCTGTTGCACCGGCAGGACCAGTAATTCCTTGCTGACCATTACAAATGTATTGGGTGAGATTACCATTGACCTCATTTGGTTCGAGTATTCCATTGGAATTCAAATCGCCGCCAAACTCTACTTTATAACCACCATTCAAGCAATTGGCTCCATTGGGTTCTGCAACTGTTCTGACTGCAGCGTTCATGCCGGTATTTCCTTGCGGACCTGTTGGACCTGTAGCTCCGATTGGGCCTTGAATACCTTGTGGACCAGTTGCGCCTGTTGGGCCAGTTGGACCTGTTGCTCCAATTGGTCCGGTTGGTCCTTGTTGTCCATTGCATATGTAACGAGTAAGATTGGGATTGATTTCATTTAAATCTAATAAACCATTTCCATTACTGTCAGTTCCAAATTCAATCTTGTAACCACCTGTATTACAATTTACTCCCTGATTTTCGGGGGTTGTGAGAACAGCTGAGTTAAATCCGGAAATTCCTTGTAATCCAATGGGACCCTGTTGACCTACCGGTCCTTGAATACCTTGAGGGCCTTGTGCGCCGGTTGCTCCTGTCGGACCTTGTAGACCAATCGGACCTTGAGGTCCCACGATGCCTTGAATACCTTGGGGTCCTTGAGGACCTGTGTTTCCGATTGGGCCTTGAGGGCCTGTGGCGCCTGTGCTTCCGACCTGACCATTACATAGGTACTGGGTTAGGTTACTATTGATTTCATTTGAATCCAATACTTGGTTCATGTTGTTATCTGGACCAAATTCAACTTTATAACCACCAGTATTACAATTATTACCAGCTGTTTCCAAGGTAGTTTTAACAACTGTGGGCATTCCATTGAGTCCGTTACAAATGTATCGGGTCAAATTTGGATTCACTTCACTGCTGTCCAAGGTAGTATTGAAGTTGGAATCGAGACCGAATAAAAGTTTTATTCCTCCGTTTCCGCAATGAATGCCAGGGTTTTCAATGATGGATGATGATATCATATTGGTTCCATTGATACCTTGAATACCTGCGGGTCCTGTTTGCCCTCAAGGTCCTGCTGGTCCTAAAGGTGAC
>CAZNNX010000214.1:0-3870 GCA_964574485.1 uncultured Saprospiraceae bacterium
AAAGTCAAAAGCTTGTATTTATGTAAAAAAACTGGCAGATATCGATCTAACTGTTCTCGAACAAATTTGTTTGGAATCGATCCGATATATGGAGGAAAATTATGCATGTAGTTACTGAATATAGCAACATTTAAAAAATGACGAAAAGAGAAAAACTAATACAGGCACAACAGATAGCTATTGAGCTATTTAATGAAATTGAACGAAGACATCTCATTCAGGTAGGCAAAGATGAACTCTGCTTAAACGAGGAAATTTACCAACTTGCCCTCCATCAATTCAATATTGAAAAACATTGGCATAAAAGAATAGTAAGAGCTGGAAAAAACACTTTGGCTCCCTACAAAGAAAATCCACCTAATCTGATAATCAAGGATGACGACATTTTGTTTTTTGATTTTGGACCTGTAATCGAAGAATGGGAAGCGGACTTGGGACGAACTTATGTAGTCGGAGCTAATCCACTCAAAAGAAAAATAAGATCTGATATCGAAAAAGCATGGATTGAAATCCAACAATGGTTTGAAAATCAATCAAAAGTAAAAGCATCTGACTTATACAAGCTTGCCCAAAAAAAAGCAATCGAATATGGTTGGGAATGGGGCGGACAAATTGCTGGCCACCTGATAGGCTCCTTTCCTCATGAAAAATTAGATCCGGGAAACTATGGCTTGTACATACATCCGGAAAATGATCTGGATTTATATCTAAAAGACCAATATGGTGAAAAGAGAGATTGGATCTTAGAATTGCATTTTATTGATAAAGAATTGGAATTCGGTGCATTTTATGAACAACTTCTCTAATACAATAAATTTTTAGGCGGCACTCAGGCCGCCTAACTAATCAGACACGTTCTTTGATTTTTTTACTCAACCCAAAAATCAATCGCGATGCATCATTGATTTTTACCTGCAATAACTCTGTTTGATTTGCATTGCATAATTTTAATTTTTCTGCAATACTCAACATCGATCTACATTGAGTTAAATTATCCTTTGCCTGGTTCAAACATTTCACGTACTCCTCCGGATCATTGTTTTCATGTCCTTTGGCAATAAAATTTGCTGAGTCCAGCGCCTTGGTTAATAAATCATCTTTGACCCAATTTTCTTCACAGTTTTTAAAAACAGTAAATAAACTGATAATTAAATCTTGCGATTTTTGCCAAGATAGATTTTCTTCAAAAGTTTTGTAAGCCATAAATAAATAGTTTGGGGTGAAAAAATAATTTAATTTTTATTGCACTGCAGCCATGGCCTTAAATTTTTTAGCCAATTGCTTCGCTTCTATGTGGTTACTCAAACCAATACTGAGTTTCATCAAAAACTCCAATTGATCTAATACACTTATAATATCCGCTGCCGGGCAGATCTCCATTTTTTTTGCCAAAAGCAACATAGAATTAATCTTAATCCAATAAGACTGGGCATACAATAGAGACCTTCTGATGTCTGAATTTCTTTGATCCTGAAATGCCTGCCTGACATAATAATCTGATTTGACTGTGTGCTCCAGTATCTGTTTGACATACCACTCCTCCTTTGAATTGTTGAATAAAGAGTATAATTGTGTGCATAAAAGTTCTGAATTCCTTTGAATAAGTGAATTTCTCATGAATAAATAGTTTAAATTATGATGGTAAAAAAAATTAAGCAATCATTTGATTGTGATCTGCAAAGCTGTAATAACCCTGATCAGTAAAAATGAGATGGTCCAAAAATTCCAAATCAAAAAAACTGCTGGCTCTCTTTATCTTTTCAGTGACTTTTATATCACTTGTGCTTGGTTTTTTTTGTCCCGAAGGATGATTATGGATCAATATGAATGAGGTTGTTTTTGGAGTTTGTAAAAGTAGGTGAAATAATTTTTTAGGATCTACCAAAGTACAATTTACACTGCCGCTGCTCAACTTGAATTTCCTTTCAATTTCTTTATTTTGATTCAATGCCAACACCCAAAATTCTTCAAATCCTAATTGACATAAATCGGGATAAAAAACCTTGTACACCGCTTGTGAATCGGTAACACGGGCTTTCTCCACCTGTTGATATCGCAGTCGAATTGACAGCTCGTTCAACACATGAAAAAAGAGAGCGGCATCTTCATTTGATCCAGCAGATCTAACCAATTCTGTTAAACCCAACTGACAAAGTTGGTACACATTTCCCTGATAGGATTCCAATAAGTTGGCGATATGCTCTATCGATACGTTTTTCCTACTCAAATGAAGAATAAGATACAAAATTTCAATTTCATCAAAGGATTTCAATTCCTGATTGAAAATTCTTCTTTTTAACTGATTCAAATGTTCTTCATTTGCTCTGCTCGAGATATTCATACTCATTTCCATAACACTTTTTTACTTTTTCACTTGAGAATGGGTTGGGAGACAACCAATAACACCACAAACTTAAGGGAGAAATCAAGTTCCACGCAAGTTTTTTTTCAATTTTTTTCTCAATACAATTCGTTGAAAAACACAACAATATAAATATTGTTAAATTTTAATTTTTTTTCAATCTCTTTAAACTGTAGTAAAAAAAAACAAGAATTTGACTACACACTGTTTTCGAATTGTTTCCCAATTCTGTTGTCTAGCCTGATTCTTTTCTTAATTTTGAGATAAATCCATTTTTAACTTAAAACCAATAGCCTTGGACCAATTTATTGCCAAAACATTTCAGGGATTAGAACCAGTATTAGCCAGAGAAATTGAATTATTAGGCGGCCTCAAAGTAGAACCTCTCAAAAGAGCGGTTTCTTTTGAAGCCAGTATGAAAAATATTTACAAAATGAATATGGGTTTGCGTACAGCCCTGCACATCATTCACCCCATAGCAATAGAGCGGGTACGGTCCCAGGATGAATTATACCAGGTAGTTCGGGCCATCAATTGGTCAAAATGGTTTACACCGAATCAAACTTTTGCCGTGAGAACTGTTGTCAATCACGCAGAAGCTTTTCAAAACTCTCTCTTTGTTGCCTTAAAAACAAAAGATGCCATTGTAGATCAATTCAGAGATTTTTATACACAAAGACCTAGTATCGACCGCGAAAATCCGGATATTGAAATTCATGTGAATATCTATGGAGAACAATGCACCATATCTATTGACAGTAGTGGCAGCTCCCTGCACAGAAGAGGATACAGAGATGGCAGCCATCCCGCCCCTTTAAATGAAGTATTAGCTGCCGGACTAGTTCTTTTGAGCAGTTGGGATAAAAAATCTTGCCTGATTGACTTCATGTGTGGCTCAGGGACAATCATAACAGAAGCGGCTCTAATGGCTAAAAATATGTCGCCGAACTTAAATAGAAAAAGATTCGCATTTCAATACTGGAAAAACTTTGATCAAAGTCTTTATGATAATGCAAGAGATGAGCTGGTAAATGCACAGGTTGAATTTGAAGAATGGATATACGGGTCAGACATACATGAAAGGTCGATTAAAGAAGCGAGAAATAATTGTCTCAGAGCAGAAGTGGATGATATTGTTAAATTAAGCGTCTCAGATTTTAAAATGGCCAAATTACCCAAAACAAAGGGTGTCATTATTTCCAACCCACCTTATGGAGAAAGACTTCAAGTCGATGAATTAGAGCTGCTTTACAAGACTATTGGCGATACGCTGAAAAAAAATTACCAGGGCTTTCAAGCTCATATTTTTAGCGGCAATCCAGAAGCATCCAAAAGAATTGGGCTCAAACCCTCAAAGAAAACTCCTCTGTATAATGGTTCTATTCCCTGCCAATTCTTACAATTTGATTTATATGAGGGTTCTAAAACAAAACCAGAGACTAGGTAAACAACCTATTTTATCTGATTAGGTACACTGCCGATGCCTGTAAAATGAAATGAATCTATCT
>CAZNNX010000215.1:0-3857 GCA_964574485.1 uncultured Saprospiraceae bacterium
CTAAGACATACGGCAGGTAATTTTTATATTAATGACAAACCTACAGGTGCCGTAGTTGGTCAACAACCTTTTGGGGGTGGCAGAGCTTCAGGTACAAATGACAAAGCGGGCTCCATGCTTAATCTATTGAGATGGGTTTCTCCAAGATCAATTAAAGAAAATTTTGTACCGCCAACTGATTATCGATATCCTTTTATGGATGAGGCCTAGCAGTAATATGCAATTAATTTAATCACTTAAACAGCTATAAATAGAAAAAGAACATCCAATAATCGGATGTTCTTTTTCTATTTAAAAAACTCAAATTCATCCAATAGATGTGTAAAGATTCTTGAGTCAATTATTACAAAATCTTTGCTTCGAGATTATTCTGGCCCAATGCTTTGAGTGTTTTAAAATGTGAAAAAAGGGCCTCCCCAAAGCTTGAATACTCTAAATAGGGTAATCCAAATTCTTTGGCTGTAGATTTTACAATCTTTGAAATTTCAGGATAATGAACATGACATATATTGGGAAATAAATGGTGTTCCACCTGAAAATTCAAACCACCAACAAACCAGGTAATTAATAGATTCTTTGGAGCAAAATTTGAAGTAGTTCTCATCTGATGTATCGCCCAAACATTTTCTATATTTCCTTCTTCATTGGGTTGAAAATGATCAGTATTTTCAACGACATGTGCCAACTGAAAAACCATTGTCATGATTAAACCCGCTGTGACATGCATCAGAAAAAAACCTAAAATCGGCACCCATACAGGCAAGGAAAAAAATAGCAATGGGCAAACAAAAAAGACAAGCCAATATAGAATTTTAGTAATCAACAAGACCCAAAATTCTCTTCCGGGATGATGACCTAAATTTTGTGTTTTACCCTCTCTATTGTAATGGGCCAATGCCTTAAAGTCTTTCCATAAAATCCAGGATAGTGTTGACAATGCATACAAAAAGGGAGCATACAAATGCTGATATTTATGAATTTGATACCATTTTCCATTCGGCGAAAGTCTTAAAATGGGTTTATCTTCAACATCTTCATCAAGCCCATAAATGTTTGTGTAGGTATGGTGCATCACATTATGTTGTATTTTCCAGGTAAGAGAGTGACCTCCGATCAGATTCATAGAATAACTTAAAGCATCGTTAATCCAACCTTTTGAAGAATATGATCCATGATTGGCATCATGCATGACACTCATTCCTATTCCCACCAATCCAATTCCCATGATTATATAAAATATAAGACAAACAATAACTGGAAATGTAAATAAAAACATCAGAGTAAAAGGGAATAGATAGAAAGCTAACATAGCCATGGTTTTAAGGTACATCCTGTAATCACCATTTCTGGATATCTTTTTATCTCTAAAATATCCATTAACTCTATCTCTCAGTGTCGTAAAAAACTTATTATGATCTGGTAAAGAAAATTTTAATGTTGACTCCATACATTTTTTTTCAAAGATACCATATTTCTTATTTAGTTGCTTTTTTTTAATACTCAGCTGAACCTCAAATCCATAATTTATGATTATATTAATGGAATAATAGCAAATCAATGAATTACGAAGACCTCCTTAATTTTTTAGAATTGAAATCTAAAGAACTTGAATCCAGTTCAGAGTTATCTTTTTCATCCTCATTTTACCCTCATTTTTACAGTTTGGATTTATTTAAAGCCAAAGGATTTTCAGGCAAATTATTTTTTGAATATTTTAAGGCTGCTCAAAATGAACTTAAAATTCAAAAAAACGACCATTTCTATTACGAAGATTTGGGCATTCATTTTCAAGGGCTTACAATCAAAAATGATAAAAAGGAAGAATTATCACTATATGTATTAATCTTGGAAAAAGAAGGCAACTTTCAAATACTAAGTTTTAGTTTTCAAGTTCTATCTGAACAAGAGCTTTATTTTTATTTTCCACAAATTCTTATCAATAAAACAGAAAATCTGACAATTCCCAAGGCTAACGAATTAGATCTATGTTTCATTGATTTGAATCTGGCGATTCTAAATCAGGATAAGTCAACTTACCAAAAACTTTGGTTCTCTAATGGATTTAAACATAATTTATCAGGACCAACGGGATTATCCGGAGAAGCTATGTACCAGCTTTGTACCGAAAGAAATTTGCAATTATTAGTAGATGAATCACATATTAGCTTTTTTTCTGATCCCTGGGCCGCATTATGTCCTATACGTTTTTATTCTCAATATCTTGAAAAAGAGGTTGAACTGGGAAATTATCTTCTACTACTTAGCGAAAATAATAAAAAAATTTGCTGTTATGGAATAGGCTCCTCACTTACAGACATGCGTCATTTATACCTGAGCCTGAGAATTTTACATCACAAGTAATTCACCCATTCTTTTTAGAATGGCATTTATATCAATACTTCTCATACAATCTTTAGCATTCTCAAAACTAACTGATCCATTTACAGAGGAGGGTAAATTTGAATACAAAGTCAAATCAGGTAAAAATTGATTCTCATTGGGTTGATTCCAGGGCTGAAATCCTAAGCAAGGATGAGTGGATCCCCAAAGTGTAAGGCAAGGAATATCAAAAAGGGAGGCCAAATGACCATTAGCAGAATCCATAGAAATCATTAAACTTATTTTTTTTATCCAACTCAATTCTTCTTCCAAACTTAAATGTAAATCAGCAATAAATTGAATTCTTTCATTTATTTGAAATGAATCCAGTAGTTTCCTTTCCTGTTTGGAACAAAAAATAAGTACTTTACAGGAAGGAAATTGAATCAGTATTTTTTCAATCAATTCAATAGACAAATCCAGCGGTAAATTTTTTGAGTCGTATCTTGACAAAGGGGCAAAACCAATATAATTAAATTCTTTATTTTCGGTTCCAATATTTTTTTCTGGCGTTGAGTTTGGATTTAAATAGACATCAATTCCAGCTTTTTGAAATACCATCGCATAACGAATAAAGGTGGATGGAAGATTTGTTAATTTTTTTTGATCCCTGTTTTCACACAATTTCTTTTTTTCCCTTCTTCCTTTTTGAATGCTAAAAAAAATAGTAGCGCGAAAAATCAAATAAAAATAAGACAAAAAAACACCCCTGATAGAACCGTGTAAGTCAATAACTAGATCAAATGGCTGATGTATATTTTTGATTAAAAAAACCAAATAACCAAATAACCCGGAATTTTCTCTAGGGAACCCAATGAATGAAAATCTATCTCCCTTTTGAAATAATCCTTCATATTTTTGATCTGAAACCAAAGTGATGGATATATTTGAATTTTGGTCTAATACCCTTTTTATCACAGGTATAGTCATAGCTACATCTCCCAATGAACTAAATCGAACTACAAGCAGTCTTTTAACCTTGCTCATCTTTTTTCTTTTGGTATAAAACAGGATTCAAGGAAGGATCATTGTACATTTTAACCTGTCGATACACTTTCATTCTTTTATTACCTTTCTCAAAATCAAGAAATAAATCAGATATAGATTCTTGTAAATCAAACAGTTGTTCTTTTAATAAAACTAATCTTGACTGACAAAATTTTAATTTTTCTGTGGGCAGATCTACACGTTTCACTTCTATTTCCATATGATAAATCTTCAAACAAAGAATAGACAACCTATCTATTGCCCAGGCTGGTGACTCTGTATTCAAAGGAATATCAGCAGGAATTGAGTAATTTTGGAAGAAATTCATAAAATAATCATCAATTTCTTCAACGATATCTGTTCTTTTTTGATTGAGTTGGTCAATATATCTTTTGAGTTGCAAAGCATCATTTGGATCAATATGAGGTAAACGTATTTCATCTTCCACATGCCATTGAATTGTGTCTATCCAATTTTTTTCAAAAAGGGTA
>CAZNNX010000216.1:0-2262 GCA_964574485.1 uncultured Saprospiraceae bacterium
CTGGTCGCAAGACGCTGAAAGAGGGCCAAAAGGTGTCGTTTGACGTCACGCAAGGCCCCAAGGGGAAGCAAGCGGCAAACATTCAGCCGGCATAGCCCCTAATACACGTCACAGAGCAGCAGCATTGCTGCTGCTCAAGCACATGTATCGGTTCCCGCAGATGTGTGTGATGCGTCATATCCTGCGCGGAGCCCGATTTTTTATGACCAACATGGCATATGCCAACCCCCAATCACGATCGACGGAACGTGGGGTCGAAGCGGCTGGCGTCCCAGCCGGGTTGGTCGCGGTATTGGTCGAAGGCCTGACGCAACTGCGCCACGAAATCGGGATGGACGTAGGTGGTGTACAAGCGCCACCAACGGTTGGGCAGTGCGTCGAGCAGATTGGGCGTCGGGTCGGTCGACCAGTGGCGTGTGATTTCGTTGTCGTCGGCGTCGAACGCCATTGACGTCCCCTCGCGCCAGAAGACCCAGACGCCATCGGTGTGCTTGCCGTAGACGGTAGAGCCACCTCCCTCGGCGCCCATGCGGGCGATTTTGAGTTGGCCCGTCAATTCATCATTCTTCATTATTCACTCTTCATTCTTTACATAGACGTGATCAGGGTGCGTATACCCCTCGAACATCACATCGGCCGCATGGTGCATGCCCAGTTTGTGGGCCACGCGCACCGAGGCCACGTTGCTCGGGTCGATTAGGGCGATTAGGCGTTTGATGCCCAAGGTGGTGGTGGCGTATGTGGCGACGGCGCGGGCGGCCTCGGTGGCATAGCCGTGGCCCCAGGCGGAGCGGATCAGGCGGTAGCCGATTTCGATTTCGGCGCGGCCGTTGACATCATCGAAAAAGAACAAGCCGCAGTAGCCGATTAGCGCGCCGGTGTCGCGTAGGGTGACGGCGTACGGCCCAAAGCCCCAGTCATGGTGATAGCGGGTGAGGGCGGTGCGCACCCAGGCCTCGACCCATGGGCGCGTTTGGGCGCCGTCGCCGTAGCGCATCACCTCGGGGTCACCGAAGAGTTGACACAGGGCGTCCACGTCGCCGATATGCACGTGGCGGATTGTCAGGCGGTCGGTGGTGGTGATAATCATGATGCACGCTTATGATTGTCGATGCGCATGGTCATTGTACTCGGGATGAGTGTGTGTGAAAAGGGTTTGAGATGGTGAGATCTGTCCCATGACGATGTGTTATTCATTTCGTGCACAGCGGTTGATCGGGGCGAGGCACGAGTGTGAAGTCCACTGAATCGTTGCTCTGACCGGTTTTTCCCATAAACATGTGTGTGAGTGTAGTCGTTCCCTTACTTTGGAGAATGGGACCCGGTTTAAGTTCGACAGATCCAGCCCAGTCGAGAGTCAAATCGGTGCCACCTGTCGTAACGCCCATCTCAAAAGTGCGGTCGTACCCGTTACCGTAAGCGCGCACTGTGTACATGGGTGCATCCGAAATCTTCGTGACGGTCACACACCCGCCGTCTTCACTACAGCGCGTGCCTGGCTCCAAGGGGATACCATCCAGTGCGTTGCCTTTGAGCTGCCATTCGACATTGACAGGTGGTGGTACAGGCTGACTTGCATCAAAGGCGAATGAGGTGGTGGTGAACCCGTTGATTTGCCCGGTACAGGTGACACGTAATGTCCATGGACCGGCTAACCCGGCGCAGCTGTTGGCGTCGAGTGAGATTTGGCCACCACATGACCCTGATTGTGTGAAGCGCGCCTCCCACGGATGCACCTCTGATTCGACGGTGATGGTGGCTTGTGCCTGGGGATTCATCAGTGTGTCGGCCAAAGCGTCAACGCCGCTTCCCACAATATCTTGGACGAGTCCGCCAATGCCAGGGATTCCGATTAGATCGTTGACAGCTCTGGCAATGACTCCTTTGATTTGCTCGACATCGTTGCGCTTAATTGAAACATTCATCGATACGGGGTGTGGTATGGTCGTGCCGTTGCCGTGATCGAGTTCCGTTTCGCTGGCCGTACCAAAGTTCAGTTTGGCGGTTTGATCGGCGGCCACTACACTCTCTTTATTTGTTTCGGTGGCGTGGGTTCCCCACCCTGCGCCGGGTGTCCACACCACCTGAGAGCCTTCGGCACCGGTGATTTCGGGGATAGTGATGCGCGCTAGCGCCGCACATTCTTTGACCGCCGGTGGCACGCGCATCGTCCCGCCGGCATCGACAGTCGCCGTAAATGTGCCGTTACTCGGTGAGCCACCGCCACCGAGTAACGGCACATTTACGGCGACTGTCGATGCC
>CAZNNX010000216.1:2272-3805 GCA_964574485.1 uncultured Saprospiraceae bacterium
ATAGTGATACGTGGAGCCGTCGCTGGTGAGTTGTACGCTCCAGTTCCGCAGTAGTGAGCCAAATTGGGCCACCATGGCAACGACGGCCAATGCCTGGCGGATTTGTTTGATAATCGGTAGATTCGATAGGGCGTCACTGAGGTATTCCATGCCGTAGCGCACGGCTGCGCCGGCCACAATCGAGCCGATAAACGAGCCGAGGACGCTCGACAAAATGCGCTCGAGCACGTTTTCGAGGGCACCAGTCATTGCACCGCAGATACCTGCGGGGGCCACTTTTGCGACCATGCGTACCGGTTGGAGGGCAGATGCATCTGTCTGTGTAAACGATACGAGATGCACATTCGATGCCTGGTCGCTTGGGGCTGCGAGCACGTCAGCGAGGAAGAGCGTGAGGACAACCGTGGGGAATATCACGTGTGGTGGATTGTCGAGAGGTGCATTCTTGAGTAACTCACGGCTAAATGTTCCACCAAAAGTTTGTGCGTCGAGCACATAGCTAGCCAAAATATATGACAGCGGCGGGATGTCCGTCACAGGGGCAAGTGCATCAAGATCGGCGCCACGTGTCCCCATGCGTGCATATGCTTCACGTGCCAGGTTTTGTACTTGATAGTCAGAATATACGAGTACTGATGGGTCACTAGGGAGTGATTGTACGGGTTTGCCACTGGTCTCTGCGATAGTGTACACACCCGCTCTGGCCAGGACTTCGACCATGGCGAAGTAATCGTTACGGCTACTGATTGCCTGGGCCAAACGTGTCGGTGCATCCGCAGCGTCTGTGGGTGGTGGGAGGGGTGTTGCACTGATTGGGATGGCTGTGGTTGTGGGTGGTGGGGTAGCCGTGCGTATTGGGGTATCAGTAGGTGAGTCAGGCGTTGCGCTGGGTAATTCTTGGGTGGCTGGTGCACCACAGGCATTGAACATCAATGCGATGACGAGCAAAAGGACGACTAATTTGTTGAAGCGCCAGGTCTCGTGTCTCATTCGCAACATAACAGTCACCTCACAATCTGTTTGGTTTCAACACAAACTGAGAGAACAAACGGCTTTGCTCCATGATGCGCAAGATGTGGTTGTGGGTCGCGTTCACCGCCTTGGTTAGGATTGTTAGACATAGTCAACAAATAGAAATGACACTATGTTATCGTCGTATCACGTTCATGCAGGTTGTATATGGCGAGGTGCACACAAAAACTAATGTATGTTGTCACTGTATGTGAGAAGTGCAGCGCATGTGAATGACCTGTGCTGCCATACATGACCAAATCCTACGATGCCGCGCATGGTATATCGTCAATCAGCGCACGCTGTTTTGTTAACATAAAAAACAGTTTTATTGGTTGTATTTAAACATAAATATCAAAAATGTCAATACCAGTGCATTGGTTTTTGTTCTAAAGCACGGTGTGATTGCATGTGCCTTGTATTGCGTACAATACGATGGTGGATGATGAAAGGAGTAAGCCATGATTGATCCCGTCAGTGACCGGCTGTTTCGCCATATGGCCTGGGCCAATGCGCAGACCT
>CAZNNX010000217.1:0-3041 GCA_964574485.1 uncultured Saprospiraceae bacterium
GATCAAGCAGTAAAAATTTGGATTAAAACAAGTTTTTCATCTGATGAAGTGCGTTATGTTTTTGGTCATTGGTTCGCGCTTCATTTCATCGAAAATCAAGGAATGGCTTTTGGAACCACTTTCGGTTCTGCAATATGGCACAAGTTAGCATTGAGTATTTTTATTAAGCAAGATTCATATAATTCTGCATTAGTAATTAGATTTTGAACAGTTGTTGTATATAATGGTGGTACTGCATTGCCCGTTGAAACGACAGTAATATTTGAACTCAAGATCCCTTCAAGTTGCATTAGACCATTAAAATCACTTATAGTTCCTCCAGTTAGTGGAATTTCCAATTCATCCCCTTCATTGAAACTGTGTGTACTTGTAAAACGCACTGTGATACCTGCACTTGCATCCATCACAACCATGTTTTGGCCAACAATGTTTGAAGTTCCCCTGTCAGAAATTACATAGGCTCTGATTTTACTGTTGGTAGGAATTGTAGTGCTGGCTCTTAAGGTAGCAATTGAAATTAAATTACCTGCTGTACTGGGACTACATCTTGTGTTTATTAGGTTTAGGTCTGTTACGTCTCTGATATACAATTGAGCGTCTGAGCCAAAATTAGTATGTATACCTAAGGCAATACCACTTCCTGAAGCTGTTCGGTCAGAGGCGAATCCGGCATATCCGCTGGTTCTCAATATAATCGTATTCCCGTTACAATCTTGAATTGTTCGATTCAGTGAAAGTTGACCAATTGCATCTGCATAGGTTTGATTTGTATCTAAAGTTGCAAATTGAACCTGAGATAATTCAACCAACATGTTTCTATAAATTGTTGTATTCTTTATTTGATCTATTGTTACAACCTTAGGTTGAACCAACTGATCTTTAGGTCCGGCCACAATATATTTTGATAGTAGTCCTTCCGGAATTCTATCTCCATTGGCATTGATTGTCAATTGATGATTCCCCTGATAATCACCAACATATAGTCCTTGACATTTTACCCAAACTTTTCTACCTACTGGATAATCGTTATATAAATTGCTCATTTCAATTCTTATTTCTATTCCGGCACTATCGTCTTGGATAATAAGTTGTTTGTAGAAATTTCCTTTTTCATCAGACGAAACGACTATACCTTCAATTACCAGACTGTCCGTGATAGAATCTGCTGTATTGCCTATTGTATGTAAGGCTTTAACTTCTGCAATTGTTGCATTGGGGGTAATACTTGGATATTCAGAAACTGGTGGTTCGTCAAATTGTTTTTTACAACTACCAAGACCTAAAATGAGTGTGATCCAAGAGAAAAGGAGTAAATAAAAATAATTTTTCATAGTGAGTTCGCTATTGTTAAAAATTAAATGGGTAATCTGTATACTATACTGGCAAAGTAATTAATGCCTAATCCATAATTATACTTGGTTGGAAATGTTGAAGGATCGTTTCCTTCAAAATCATACCTTAATTGTTCAAATCCACCTGTAAGTATGTTTCTGTTATTCAGAATATTGTTGACGCCAACATTTATATAAATGAATGAAGTTTTTTCACCCACTTTTATTCTGAAGGATTTACCTGCGAAAATATCGATGGTGAAAATATGAGGTAATTCTTCCTGAGAAAGAATATCTTGCCATTGTTGTGATCCAGGCTGTACAAATTGTTGTTGGTAAACTGGATTGTTATTGGTAGACACAGCCTCAATTGTTCTTCTGTCAGGGTTTATATCTACAAAATTACGCATCAGATAATTGAAGTTGATATTGAAAAACCAAAATTTAGGAGCGTTGTAGTTGATACCAAAATTATAGGCCATTTGAGGCGAACCAGCAACATAAGCATTGTTCATGTAAGCAGTTTTTGAATTAACCTGAACATTGGGATCATTGTCAAGGTAAATTTTAATGTCAGGTCTGGAAATGTGAATGAATTCACCAATGGAGGCTACAGCACTTATTTTTAATCCAGAAATAATCTCATACTGAACAGCTAGTTCCAGTCCCATATGTTGTTTATCAACATTGGTCATCACAAAATTTATGAATCCGCTCTGTCCCGTACCATCTTCACCGATAAAGGCATTTTCAGAATAGAAATTTTTATTATAGTAATCATCCAGAAAACGAGTGAAATAACCTGCAACCCGGGCCTTAAGCTTGGGTGCACTGAGAATGTAACCTAGTTCACCACCAAAAATTGTTGTATTTTGAATACCGTCAACCAATTGGTCGCGATAGGAAGGTGAGACATAAGCATCTCTGAAAAATGGAGCTTTGTTGCCATAGTTTCCATTCAGGAAAAGATAATTTCTTCCATTGATTTTATAGGTAGCGCCTCCTTTGAAATGATAATTAAATGAGAAATATTCTTTCCCCTTACCCAAGGAATTATCAGGAAATCTACCATTTCTAAGATTGCCTTCTCTCCAAAACCTAGTGATACTTAGTTCTGAAGCAACAAAAAGTTCCAGTTTACCCAGGTTAAATATGCCTTGGATCCAAGTGGAGGCATTTTGAATGTGTGATTCATAGTCGTAATCAAAGGCATCTCCTTTTTTTACGATTTGATTAGGGTTATCCAGATTATTCTGGGCAAAATTAGGGTTGTTTGTAGAATCTCTTTCGGCAAATTGATTGGTGTTCACCCAATAATCGGCACCCAATAAATCATCAATAACTTTATAATTTCTACTAATAAAATATTGACCCTTCAATCCAGCATTAATAGTAACCTGATCAGTCAGAAAGTTTTTGTAGATACTGTTAAAACTATATTGTTGAATGTCATAACGACGTTCCTCTACAATATATCTTGCTCTTTTTTCTGAGTTAGAAAATTCAGGGTCGATGCTATTTCTATTTACTTCATAAAAATTATCCCAATTCACTTGAAGCTGATCAGGATTTTGTATGAGCTGACTGTAAAGTTGATTGGCGACCATGCTGTCGGTGTTGTCAAAATAGCTGGGCCATTTTCTGTAGTAATCTGGTCTGGGATCTGCTGCGTTATACCAGTTTAACCCCGTGCTGGCATTGTACCCAAAC
>CAZNNX010000217.1:3051-3798 GCA_964574485.1 uncultured Saprospiraceae bacterium
ATCATCAATATTCCAATCATGGCTCAAGATAGCAACAGGAATATGAGAACTGTTGTAACGACTATTGCGAACCACTCTGCCAGAACCATCGGCCTTAGTTTGCCAACCCCAATAAGGATTATAAAAATAACCTTCGTCGCCATAGGCTTTTCTGGCAATGTTTTGTTGTTCTTCTGTAACGGCCCCTCTTCCTCCACTTACTCTCGGAGCGCCGAAAATAGATAAATTGAGACTATGATTTTTGTTAAAAACTTTTTCAGCACTCAAATAATACGAGGCGGCACTGTAGTAGGTACCTGGAACCTGCGCCTGTTCTGCTCCTCTGTATGAGGCAGAAATAGAAAATGCCCACCCACTTTTAAGCAAACCTGTTGAGTAAATAAACATGGGTCTGTATACATAACTTCGATTTGAAACTGCGATTCCGGCACGCATTTGTTTCCATTGAGAGGAAGCTTTGATGTCAAATTGTGTGGCACCACCGGGACCCCCAAAAGTGTAATCTGTTGACCCCAAGCCAATGGTATTGTCCCTGCTTCTGAAAGCATCATTCAAACCACCCCATAAGGTCCAACTTGCTCTACCATTTTCAAGAGAATTCATGGGAATGCCATTGATATAAACAGTGGAGTATTCTGAGTCGTATCCTCTTATGCTGAAACGGGCAGCACCAAAAGCAAAGGCAGCCGTATTAAAAAATATATCTCGAGAAGATGTTAAAATTCCAGAAACATTTTGAGTTCCACC
>CAZNNX010000218.1:0-3792 GCA_964574485.1 uncultured Saprospiraceae bacterium
GGTTGAAGTCCCACTAAAAACAAGAATACACCAATGAAAATAAATGGCTTAGTTGAGTCTTCCGGTTTTCTTTTCTCCAACCAAAG
The DNA here is from genome assembly GCA_964574485.1 of uncultured Saprospiraceae bacterium. Lineage (GTDB taxonomy): Bacteria > Bacteroidota > Bacteroidia > Chitinophagales > Saprospiraceae > Saprospira. Next base: position 87 of record CAZNNX010000218.1, read on the forward strand.
ATTTATGGCTGTTCCCAAACTTGAAGGGGTTCCAGCCGCTGGTTCTTGTCGAACGACATAAGCCCTTCCACTATCTTTTTTCACAGCGGAATCGAAATGCAGGGCACCGATAATAAATTCATTACTTAAGATCTCAAACTCAGCTTCAGCATACTGTTTACAGGTAAAATCAGGAATTGATTTTAATTCGGCGTCCTCTCCTTTGTAAACGACAATATCAATTGTTGAAAATTTTGGCACCGTTTGAGGTTCTGTAGGTTTTTTCTCTCCCCTCGTGGGATCAGCTTCCTTAAAAAGTAATCGATCCTCAAAATAAATAGCAGCTACCGTATTCGCGGGCATTCCATCCTTATAAATAATTCTCCCAACCTTTAGCTGTAAACCTTCAAAATTTCTCAGTACTTGATCCAAGGATTTCGTTATCGTTTGTTGATAATTCAGCTCAACCATAGGAGCTTCAGAGCTATTTACTGTAATGTATATTGCACGATTAGGTTTAACCCGACTTCCCTTTTTGGGTATTTGTTCAAGAATTGCATTGGGTCTTTTCTCCGGATCAAAAACTGAATCTACAATTACTAATCGTAAACCTAAATTTGAAATCATTTCCTCTGCCTGATCTTTGGTGAAATTAGTCAGATCAATGACCTCAATTTCTTCATTATGTCTTGTATACCATGGCAATAAAATCCAAAAGAAAAGAACTAAAAAAAATAAAAAAATTCCAGCCATCATCCCATAATTCTTCTTAAAGTCCGGGGTTTTAGCAAAAAGCACAAACTCTCTAAAATAGTATTTCAATCTTTTTTTAATTCTTTGAATCATGTCCCAGGTTTTGATTTTTACAAATGTAAAAATAAATCCCTTAGAATAAATACAGCCTATATTTATTAATATTTCTATTTTTGAATACTTCTAATGAAATATAAAAAATGAACTATGATATTAAGTGATAAAGAAATTATTCAGGCCATAGAAAAAGGTGAAATCCTGATCGAACCATTTGACATAAATTGCTTGGGAACAAATTCTTATGATGTTCACTTAGGCAAATATCTGGCAACCTACAAAGACAGGGTTTTGGACGCAAAAAAACACAATATGATTGAAGTTTTTGAGATCCCCTCGGAAGGCTTTGTTTTGGAACCTAATACACTTTATCTCGGTGTTACTGAAGAATACACTGAAACACTCAGCACAGTTCCATTTCTTGAAGGAAAATCAAGCGTGGGTAGATTAGGAATAGATATACACGCGACTGCCGGAAAAGGGGACGTTGGATTCTGCAATACCTGGACCCTGGAAATTTCCTGCACTCAACCTGTCAGGATTTATCATGGCATGCCAATTGGGCAGTTGATTTATTTTAAAGTAAGCGGTGAGATCAACAATTATTACAACAAAAAATCTAACGCAAAATACAATGAAAGAACAGTAAAACCTGTTGAATCGATGATGTGGAAAAATAAATTCTAGTTAATCGAAAATTTTTCCATCGAAATATTCATCAAAATCGTCATCATTTGAGTTCAAGTTGGCAACAACTATAACGATACCGGCTATAATCATCACTATTTTTAAAAAAAAACCGATCGTTTTACCCAATATCAGGTAAATCCAGTCTGTCAACATAAAAGGTAAACCCACCATGTTTACAACAATACTTATAAAACCAAGCATAAACAAGACGAAACCTAAAATAGTATAGAGACTTTTATTTTTCATTTGATTGATTTATTTTACAAAATTACATAATCAACTATTAATTTCGCCTAATGTTTAGAAATATTCCAAAGAATACGTTGTAAAAATGAAAATAATTGAATGTCCTCGCGATGCAATGCAGGGAATACATCATTTTATAGATACTAAAATCAAAATAGAGTATATCAACTTACTTTTACAAGTTGGATTTGACAGCCTGGATTTTGGAAGTTTTGTTTCCCCCAAATCAATACCCCAACTTAAAGATACGGTTGCTGTATTACAAGGTCTACACCTCTCACATACGAAGACAAAATTGCTAGCCATCATAGCCAACTTACGAGGTGCTACTGAAGCTGCTGCCTTTGATGAAATCAGCTACCTCGGTTTTCCTTTTTCCATCTCTGAGACCTTTCAACTAAGAAATACAAACTCATCCATTGCAGAATCATACGAGAGATTAAAACCCGTACAGGAAATATGCAAGAAGAATAATAAAACATTGGTAGTTTATTTGAGTATGGGATTTGGTAATCCTTATCGAGATCCATGGTCGCTTGATTTACTTACGTATTGGTTTGATCAGCTTTCTCAGTTAGATGTTCAAATAATTTCTCTTTCAGACACAATCGGCGTGGCTCAATCCGCTGATATTCAAAGCGTTTTTACTGAACTAATCCCTAAATATCCTCATATTGAAATCGGAGCTCATTTACACAGTACAGCTTTCAACTGGAGAGAAAAAATTGAAGCTGCCTTCTCCAGCGGTTGCAGACGCATCGATGGGGCAATTAAGGGTTTTGGAGGTTGTCCTATGGCTATGGATGAGCTTACAGGAAATATGGCCACGGAGAACATAATTGCTCTACTCCATGAAAAAAATATCCCATTGGATTTAGATTTAGAAAAATTTGAAGAATCATGCCAATTCGCTTTACATCAAGTTTTTAAAACAGCACCTTAGTTTTAATTATTTTTTTTTAATTTCTATTCAAAATAACGTATCATTGCACTAAATTCAAATAAAACTTTCTCATCATGAAATACGCTCTTACAGCAATTTTTGTAGTTCTTATCGGAGTATTTTTATACTTATTGGCAGATAGCATCAATCGCCCTGTAAATTTTCATAATACCTGGGCTGCCAGAAAGACCGTTATTTACAAACAATTAGAAGAAATTGTAGAATTGCAAAAAATGTACAAGGTCTTACACAACGACACAAGCTATTGCGGAAGTTTTGATGACATGTTACAAACATTTTTAAGCGATAGTTTCAATATTTTCAGAATTGAGGGTGATCCATATGATACTTTAAAAAAGCCAGATACAGTACGTGTAAAATTAGCTTCAAGAGATTCTTTAGGATCATTCCTGGTGAAGAAAGGATTCATTAAATCTGAAACTTTAACACCACTAATCTCAAAGGCCAAGACTGTTTATGATACTGATAAAGAGAATGCCAAAAATCATCCTGATGTTATCGCGCTACAACAGTTTCTTGAAAAATCAATCAAAGAGTATATAACTAAAATCAAAACTGTACCTTTCTCTGAAAATAAATCTGCCAATGTTGCCGTTCAGGAGTTTGACATAGAAGCTTCTAAAATTGCTCTTGAAGGTAGCAAAATGGCATCCTTACAAACCTCTCCTACTTTTGAAGTATCTACTACTGTAGGAACCTACATGCCTGAATTTCTGACAGATGAATACACAATGTATGATCCGGGTTTTGATCCCAATAAAATAATCAAAGTGGGAGATTTAACAAAAGTCACGACAGCAGGAAACTGGTAAAATATACACTCAAACCTTTCTTTATGAAAGGTTTTTTTTATCTCATGAGAATAATAAGTGGATTTTTAAAAGGTAGAAAAATCAACCCTCCCCATTTGCAGGATAAAACCAGACCTACAACAGATATGGCCAAAGAGGGTTTATTCAACACTATTTCAAATTTTGTTGATTTTGAAGGTATTCGTGTACTTGATTTGTTCTGTGG
>CAZNNX010000219.1:0-1137 GCA_964574485.1 uncultured Saprospiraceae bacterium
TTTGCGCAGCGTTGGTTTGAATCCTGAAATCATGGACAATCCTCCGCCAGAAATTAAAGCAAAGTTTCCTTCCGGATTGCGATTGAAATTACATTTTATCTCTAGGTTAATTCCGCTGGTTCAGAATAATTTCAATTACATTGAATTAGGTCCACGAGGAACGGGAAAATCCTACTTTTATTCAGAGTTCTCTCCTTATTCAACTTTATTAAGTGGAGGCCAGGCAAGCACTGCAACACTTTTGTATAATAATGCTCGGAGAAAAGTGGGTGCGGTTGGTTTCTGGGATAATATTGCTTTTGATGAAGTGGGTAACATGAGAATCAAAGATTCGGATACCATACAGATCATGAAAGATTACATGGCCAATGGAAGATTTTCTAGAGGACAGGAAGTTATTGCCAATGCGAGTTTTTCGTTTGTTGGAAACATTGACCAGTCTATTGACCAATTGGTAAATTCCTATGACCATGATTTATTTGTAACCCTACCTAAAGCCTTTGATTTAGCGATTCAAGACCGTTTTTTCTTTTTTATGCCTGGGTGGGAAATTCCCAAAATGGATAATAAGTATTTCACGGAACGATTCGGATTGATAACAGATTATATGGCGGAGGCTTTTCATTTTATGTTTAAGCACAACAAGGATTATGTAGATGTCGTAAATAGACGATTGAAATTAGGATTCAGTGTTCAAGGCCGCGATGAATTGGCCATCAAGAAAACGGTTACGGCACTTTTGAAAATCATACACCCTGCTGGGGAACCTACAGAGGAGGAGTTTAATGACATAGTAGAATATGCAATTGAAGGTAGAAGAAGGGTAAAAGAGCAAATGAACAAGAGAAAGCCTGATGATGAGTTCGCACTCATCAACTTGTCTTATTTCACTAGTGAGGGCAAAGAAGTTATCGTACACTGCCCAGAGAGTCAGATGTCAAAAGCCACACAAAATCCTCGAGGTATTGAAGCAGAAAGTGTAGTATCTGATGGTTCGTCAAATCAAGGAACGGATACAATTGAAACGGTTAGACAAGAATCCGTTGAGTTAATTGAAAAAAGATTGAAAATTTATTACGGAGATACAGGTTACAGTTTCGAGACCGTATTTAGAAATTATCTAGTTGGTGCTTCTGA
>CAZNNX010000219.1:1147-1626 GCA_964574485.1 uncultured Saprospiraceae bacterium
GAAGTTGTCCTGGAAGATCCTTACGTTAGACAAAAACATCAAATAACTAATTTTCTTCGTTTCTGTGAATTGCTCGTGAAAATAGGTGATTGTAAGAAGTTGACCTTGATAACAGGAGTCGATGACGAGATTCAAAAACAAGAAAACACATTAGCATTTGATCAAGTTGCAGATAATCTATTTGATCATGGGATAGAACTTCGAGTTAATTTTAGCGATATACTGCATGATAGAGAAATAAAAATAAGTAACGGTTGGAATATAAAAATGGGCAGAGGTTTAGACTATTTTCAATCATTGGCTGGTAACTACATGCAAATAGGTGTTAGTGATTTTGACTTACGACCTTGCTTGGAGACAAGTTTTGATTTTTATAAAGTTTGAAATGTACAGTTTTTCTATAAAGATGTCTATTAGTTGAATTGGATTGTTTTTAATTTTTATATGTAGTAGCTAGTATTTAGTTTGAGAGTCGTGGT
>CAZNNX010000219.1:1636-3772 GCA_964574485.1 uncultured Saprospiraceae bacterium
TGCTCAATTTTAATTTTCAATGACCATCTTTAAAGTAGATTAAGGTAGGAATTCCCGGGATGCCTGAATCGGTGTCCTCCCAAAGTAGTATCAGCCATAGTTTGGTCGCTACTCGTTGTAGGACTGCATTCATTCATCCAGATCTTGTTGAAGAATTTGCAAGATACTGTATAGTTTCATGTGGAAGTTAGTGGCGATGAATATCTCTTTTATGTATCGATGTAACCGCAATCAAATACCATTTCTTTCCGGATGTCTGCTCTGATTCTTACGGCTTTCAATTCCATCGAGGTTGAAGTATGTCTTATATTCTTGATGCATTGGTTTAGCTATAACTCAGTGTCTCTATCGGTCAGTACGCTCAGAAGCAGTATGCTATTTTCTTTGAAGAAAAGCAGTACCCGGTCGTTTAAGATATCAGCGAGGTAATGGCGTTTTTGCTGGTATAGAGCATGGCCAAAGCTCTTTGAATTTAGGTGTCGATGAAGGTCAGCAAATAGATCCGACCCAATCCCTTGTTGTTGCCGAAGTAGTAGGTGTCTTGTGATCCCAGATAACAGGGATAAGTTATCTAGATCTCTCCATGTAAGTACCCCTTTTACGTGGCAGGTTTAAAGTGTTAATTTAAGGTTGAACTTGTTGTTTTCAGTTGGCTATTAATCTGTATTTTATTTATGACGATTCAATTTTATTTCATTTAATAAATTTCATATTTACTTTTATAATAAATATTTTAGTTTCTATTTAAATAATCATATGCTTTATTTGTTCCAATTATTTTGGTTTTTTACAGATTGATTTATTATCAGTCAAAAAAAATATCATATTCTTTTATTTCCTTATTTCATTGTTTGTCCTGATTTCCTCGCAGCTTTTTTGACTGCCTGTATACCATAATTATCTTCATAAGATCGAATAGAGGTTCTTGGTTTATAAGATTTTGTTGGTTTAGGAACTTTGCTGTCTTGGTAATTATTTTTTGAATAATTAACTTCTAGAGAATTTACGGATGCAAATTTTATATTTGTACAATTTATTATTCTTACCTTTTTCATTTTTGCATTTGAAAAATCTATATTTATCAAGTCTATTCCCATAAAAATGCAATCTTCTAATTCACTGTTCGCGAAAGAAATCTTTTTGGAAATCTCCTTTTTAAATGTTACGTTTTTAATTTTAAATCCGTTGAATGAAATTTTTACATTTTTTGACATAAGATTCAAACATTCGTCGATTTCTTTTTGATTTAGTATATTAATCATGTTTTTGATATTTTTAGTTTTATTAAAGCGGTCGAGAATAGCGAAGTAAAATTACTAAATTTTTGATATATAAATTTGTTGAATTTGTAAGTGATCCATTTTTTGACTTGTTTAACGTGTATATATTAGCTTAAATTAATTATTCCTAATTGGTTGGTTTACTGTTCTGGAGGGTTTCATAAGGCATTCGTGCTTGATATTTTTCGGTTAGGGTTCAGACCAACCTGATATCTATGAAACGATAAGTTCCAAGATTAGCTTCTGGGTTCATTTGATTGAAGTTTTTAATAGTGCCGTGTTGTATAGGCATGCTCTTTTGGATCTTATACTAAATATAGTATTCCTTTTTCCACTACTCAAACTTTTTAGAAGCCAATTCAGTGCTGTTGTTGTTTCTGGTATCTAAAAGATTGGATTTAATGATTTGCAGATGCTGTTTAAAGGTTTGTTGTTGTATGCTTTTTTTCTATTCACCGTTTTGTTGTTTGGCAAATCTTTTTTTTGATCATTCCCTTTAAATTATCTATCGATAACCTTCAAATGCATATTTTTTTCCAGATTAACGTACGTGGTTTTACGGATATAATCAGCCCTATCGATCTTTAATTTTATTATGTTGCTGTTTCTTGACCTATTCCGGTAGATGCCTTATGCGTTTACCTTGGATTTTAGTTTTTGCTCTGTTTTATTTAGATTTTATCAAATCTATTTATAAGTGTTTTTTAAACTAAATAGATGTTTCTACTTTTATAATATTGTCTCATATCTTTTTTTCTAGAAAAACTATAGTTCTTTCTATCAATTAATCCCATGACCGAATACTACTACGCTATTGATTGGATGCGCACCCACAGGAAGGGGGAGCCTGTTGCCA
>CAZNNX010000220.1:0-3728 GCA_964574485.1 uncultured Saprospiraceae bacterium
GGCGCAGATCCTTTCGGAGAAAAAGAACTTCCCTTACTCTTCTTCACTGTTTTTGTATCCATCCTAATTTCAGGTGGCGGAAGCTATTCGGTGGATGAGGCGATTGGATATAAGAAGAAAAAATAGGTACGCTTTAGTTCACCAAAACTGCAACACCCAAATTCATTTTTGGGTGTTTTTTTATGCTAAAAAGGAAACTATTTTAATCAAACCAATCTGGTGTAAAGGGGGTGGATTAGGTAAGCTTGATCCTTCGACGGCAATTTTTTGATATATCTTCTATCTAATTCAACGTAAATTTCTAGAATAATTATTTTTTTGAAATCATATATAGAATCATCAAATAAGATAGTTAATAGCTTTAATTATGATAAAAACAAAACATAAATACCTCAGCATATACTCCAACAAACATATTAAAGTATGTTTTATATAAATTTAAAACATATAAATTCTCTGTGTTTTTATTTAGTTTTTTGCTTGAAATCAAAAAAGCGAATTAGTTTGAATTTAATTGAATTGCTTAATTATTGAATTTCAGACGATTAAATTTTTATTTTAAGAAGTTACCCCTAATTTTACTTGGATAGAATAGATTTGAACCTTTTGAATAGATTCAATTGGCCTGATTCTTGATTTAATCTAAAGTTCTCACATTTATATTCATTTAAATATGAAAATGGAAGTGGCAAGAAAACAAATTTGTAGTGAAAAAATAATACTAATTATCTAAAAATTAATAGTAATTAAATAAACGTAGTGATTAGTATTAAAAGATATAGTTCTTGACTTATTGTTAATGAAGATTTCTAATTCCAATTTATTTTTTTCAAAATTCAGATTAAACCCAGGTTTTTTTCTGCTTTTTTTCCAATTGGTTTTCTTTGTTTTTACCCATGCAAGCGGTCAAACTATAAAGGCACCTCTTGTTTATTCCATTACTCCTCAGATTGCTTCTTGTACCAACATTCCAACCAACATTGAATTAGTCAATTTCAATACAGGGATAACCTATTTTCAGGGAGGAGGAATCTCAATTTTAATCAAACCCACTGGAGTTTTTGAAATTGATAATCAATTTATTCTTGAACTTTCTAATGCTTCGGGAAACTTTACAAGCTCAGAGGTCTTGGCAGTAAAGAACGATTTCTTTATTCCAGCCCTCAATGGTATTATTCCCGCCACTACTACACCTGGAGTAGCTTATAAACTACGCGTAAGATCCACCAAACCTGCCAGAGAATTGGTGACTGGATCTTTTTCAATTGGAACAGGGGTTGCAGGAAGTAAAATGCCTTCTATCTCATTTATTGAAGGATATCAAGCAACGTCTTTAGAGCAATTTATCAAATGTGTAAATTCTGATGATTATTTCTTTGGATTTGTTGACAAAAGTTCAAATGATGTAACCCCCACAGGCGTTCCAATAAGATTTGATATTTCGGATTTTAATGACCAATCTGCGACAACTACATTTACTATGATTGATGAATCTGGTAATCAAGTAGAATTATCTAGAGCAGCAGGAGGCAGTCAGGCTACAATCCCAGGTGGGAGGCCCGTTGGATATTATTTGATTTTGGCCACCAAAACCTATCCAAACAATAGAGTATTAACTTCTAGCTTTGTCTTTCTATACAACACAGGAAGTACGGGGATTTCAAATGTTAGTAGTGAAAATGTCTGTGTTAATGAATCCGTCTTTTTTTCTGTGGATCGAATATCAATGGAAAAAAATTATCCTGGTTCACTTTATAGTGTAGACCATGGAGATGTAACTGGTGGGACAAAATACTACACGCATGCTAGATTTATGGCTTGCCAAGGTGTTCAAAACACTTACTTAAATCCTACCTGCAGCGATACAGCAAACAGAGACTTGAATTTAGGTAAATTTTTTTACCGGACAGATTTGAAACTCTTCAATAAAGGTCTGTATTCTGGAGCAGCATTTCTATGTGATGATTATTTAGAGAATGGTCAAGGAACTACCAAATGGATTAATGTAAGTAAGGCGCCTGAAGCACGATTTGATGCGCCAGCCAAAGTTTGTGCAGGTAGTCCAATATTTGCAGATGAAAACTCTATCCCAGGTCAGTACGGAGACGAGAGTTCGTGCCTCTCAAATTACAATGTTAGCTGGGAAGTAAAATATCCTGGTGATACCGAATTTACTGTACTAAGTTCAACTAACTCTTGGATCAATCAAGCAACCAAAGACCTTACTATTCCAGGTAGTGTGACTCAAAACAACAAGGGATGCTGGGTCATTAAATTAATCGTCTCCAATCCTCGTGGTTGTACAGATCCTCAAATCATTGAAAAAACAGTTGGGGTTGAAGAACAACCAATCCCCGCTTTCACCTCATCCCCTTCTTCTCCTGTTTGTAAGGGCACCAAAATTGCCTTTACAAATACTTCCAATACCATCAACACGACTTTTGGATGCCAAACTCCTTCTTACCAGTGGATCGTTACCCCTATTGCTGGTACAGGAGCCTTGGCAAATGGATATGCTTTTGCAGACAATACAACTGCAACCTCAATCAATCCATTTATTCAATTCAATGAACCAGGGGGCTACAATGTCAGCCTAAGAATTACCAACGTCTGCGGTTCATTTACATCTCCTGTCCAGCGAATTGATGTATTGGGGATTCCTACGGTAGTATTTCAGCCTGATGAGTTGACCGTTTGCGCATTGGATGACCTTGTTTTACCTCCTGGCTCTGGATACAATTTAGATTTTAACGCAGCGCCTCAAAAACCCCAATTTGGAACCTTCCCCTATGCACCCGATACCTATTTGTGGGAAGTCTTTAATGCGGATGGCACTACCCCAACTGCAGCCGCGAATTTTGAATTTGTAAATTCAACTAGCGCAAGCGCGCTTCCTACAATTCGGTTTAAAGCTTTTGGGACCTACAAAATAAAGGTGACTGCAAGCACCAGTTGCGGATCAGGAAACGACATTTTCACATTTTCCCTAAAGCAGGAACCTGAAATCACCAATACCGATCTCCTTCAGGCTATTTGTTCTGGAGGAACTACTCAGGAAATAAACTTCACGTCCAACATGACGGGAACCACCTATTCCTGGACAGTCGCCACAGTTGCAGGACTTAGCGGATACATCCCAAGTGGTTCAGGACCAAAAATAGCTTCTGCTACCATAACCAATTCAACTACAACTCCTCTTGAATTGATCTACAGGGTAACGGCAACCAATAATGGATGCCTAAGCCAAGAAAAACAATTTAAAATCACTGTAAATCCTCCTCCACAAGTAAATACAATAGCTAACCAAACGCTCTGCGTGGGATCTAGCACGACACCGATCACTTTTGCTTCAGCAAATACAGGGGGAACTACCACCTATGTCTGGGAAAATAACAATACCGCAATTGGCCTAGCTGCCTCTAGTAATGGAAATGCTACAGGAATTCCAAGCTTTACCGTTACCTCTAATAACAGTAATCAGGCCATTTCAGCTACAATAACAGTTACTCCTACATTTACTAATGGTTCAGTTTCTTGTACAGGTAATCCAAAAACATTTACCATTACGGTAAATCCTAAACCAGTAGTTGCCAACCAAACCATTACCACTTGTAGTGATTCTCCTTTAACAGGCTTTGTTTTGGGCAACGATTCAGATGGCCCTACCGCAACCACCTACAACGTGACTGCACTCAACCTGAATAACCTCACCGTTTCTGCTGGTGGAG
>CAZNNX010000221.1:0-3712 GCA_964574485.1 uncultured Saprospiraceae bacterium
TTTTTTATTTACCCTTCTCTTTATTTTCAGCTCATGTAAAAATTATAATGAGAGCGAATTATATGGCTTATGGCAAAGCGAAAATATGAGTCTTTTCCTCGAAAAAGACAAGTCAATGTATCTGAGAATGGGCGCTTACACAATTACAGGAAGATATAGGCTTTTATCCAACATGATGGAAATCATAGACGACCAAGATAAGGTAGTGGGCCGACTCAGTATTATCCGATTAAAAAAGGATAGTTTGGATATAGACTTACAAATTGGCAGGGCAAAAAAAATGACTCTGCTTAGAGCAAAATAAAATAAATTAATTACTTTTATCGTAATATTGCAATATTACGATAATGGGATCTTCCAAGATAAATTTATTTAACGCAAAGCAGATTGAAATTGCTACTCTCTTTAAGGCACTGGGACATCCTGCTCGCCTGGCTATAGTGCAGTATTTATTGGAGGTTCAATCTTGTATATGCAATGATATCATACTGGAGATACCACTAGCTCAGGCTACCATTTCGCAACATCTTAAAGAATTAAAGCATGTGGGCCTGATAAATGGTCAGATTGAAGGCAAATCTCAATGTTATTGTTTGAACCCGGAAAAAATAGAAATTCTATCCTTATTCCTCTCTGAAATTAGTTTTTCGCAAAAAAATAATTCTATTCAATGCTGTCTGTAACTAAATAAAATGAAACTATCAGAACTTAAAACTTGCTTAGAACATCTTCATGAAGTTCGTTTTGCTTTAAAGGATGGAAATTTTGTTGCACCTCATTTTCATGTTACTGAAATTGGCTCAACAAGCAAAAAATTCCTTGATTGTGGTACAACTTTGAGAGAAGAGCACAAAATAAGAATTCAGCTTTGGGTATCTGACGATTATGAACATCGAATTACTGGCAATAAGTTCTATCAAATGATCTTACAAACGGAACAAATGCTCTCGCTGGGTGATTATGAAATAGAAGTTGAATATCAAACAAACACTATTGGCCTTTATCATCTTTCATTTCAGGGTAATTTCTTTGTATTAGAGCCAACCCAAACTGATTGTTTGGCAAAGGATTTATGTGGCCTCCCCCTAAAAAAACAAAAAATAAATTTAGCTCAATTGAGTTCAAGTAAATGTATCCCAGGAAATGGCTGCTGTTGATCTCTTAAAAAAATGGTTTATTCAATATAAAAAACCAATCATCATTATTGCATCGGTTATCTTGTTGCAAATCATCTTTGGGTTTGATCCCAAATTTCTTCTGATTAATTTAATTTGGTTACTCGTTTAAGTATGAATATACTGGTTTTATGTACAGGCAATAGTTGTAGAAGTCAAATAGCAGAGGCCTATCTTCGAATGTACGCTCCTGAAAATGTAGTAATTTATAGTGCTGGCATTGAAGCACATGGTATTAATGAAAAAGCGAGACAAATTCTTCTGGAGGATGGTATTGATATATCCAATCAAAGTTCAAATCTTATTGAAGAATATCTCGATATACAATTTCAATTTATTATTACCGTTTGTGACCATGCCCAGGAGAGATGCCCCATTTTTCCTTCAGATGCTATCAAAATTCACCAAAACTTTAGTGATCCATCAAAAAAAGTAGGAACTAAAGAGGAAGTTCATCAATTATTTTTGCAAACAAGAGATGAAATAAAGCAATTTTGTAAAAAATTTATGGTAAAGCAATTCAAAACTACTTCTGAATTGTAGGATCCAAAGTTGTAGACATCCCTTTAGGGAGCATACTGTTATCATCCCATAGTTTGGTTATCCAGTACCTGAGAAGTACAGGCTTTTTCTCATCCTGATCCAGAAAACCATAATTTGCCGCAGTTCTTGCCTCCAACCTGTAGTTATTCTCAGTTCCAGTCCATCTAAAACTAATTTTTCTCCAGAAGAAACCATAGCTGGCTTTGATATGACGAATACTTCCCTGACCATAGGTTGACAAGGCGATAGCATGACTTAATGCATATTTACCTCTTCCTAATCTTCCAGCTGCATGAGCCATTATTTCAAATGCCTGTACCCCTTCCAGATCAGTCAACAATGCATGCCATCTTCCATCAGCTGGAATTTCACCTACTGCAAAGGTTCCTACTCTTCCCCCCATTCCTGCCATGCCATGAACATCCAGTCTAAAAGCCGGGTTGGTAGTTCCGATACCAACATTTCCATTTGATTTTAAAAACAAAATACTTTGGTTTTCCTCATTGTTAATGCTTAAACCCGATTGGTTTGTGTTGGGATTCAAACTAACGCTAAAAGCAGGATGCGGATCCCGAATACTTTCAAAAAAGCTGATTAATTTATGATTGGGACCCTGTGGTGCCAGCATAAATCCATCCTTGTTACTTTGAGAAAACCCGTCATCAACTTTGTTGATGGTAGAATCTATTAAATCAGAAAAATTCACTTCAGAAGGAACCATCCCTCTTTTGAAAAGATTTTTTAAGGTATTTCTGGTAAGTAGTGCCATAGTTTGAGGATTTAAATAAAAATAAGAAAAAGTTTAGAGTTCGACATCTTTTTCTACAGTCATAACAAAGTCACCATCCAACATCATCGTATCAATTCCAGCTTTTTCAGGTGATTGGAAAGAATATTCTTCTTGCAAATATATAGGATTGGTTTGAAAAGGAATCAAAACGGACCAGGGCGTAGTAGCTTTCAGTAAGGGTGAAGAAGAAGTATCAATAGCTGTATCACCAACATCAAACCCTTCTTGGGTTGGAAAAACCTGTACTGCTGAAAATTTAGTAACAAAGGAAACATAATCTAGTTTTTCGATAAAACTTAAAATTAAATCCTTTGAAATTTGTCCTCCTAATTCTAGTTCTTTTTCAATACCAAATAACCAGGGACATAAAAAGGTCATTATATCCTGATTAAGTTTTTTCAAATAATTACCATTATTTTTTCCTTCCTGAAATTGCACAGCTGCACTAATCTTAATTCTTTCATAAATTGGGTTTCTAACTTCAATATCTATAAAAGGTGAAGCAACTGTAAGTAGATAATCCTTGATTTCCTTCAGCATATAATTGTTCACCACAGGTAAAAGCTGATCTACGGCACGAGGAAGAACCACAATAATCACCTTACCTTTTTCAATAAATTGCTCATACCCTAATCGGGTGATACATTTAACCTGAAAAATTTGAGGAAACTTTTCTAAAACCAATCTTTCAAAATCCCAACTTGAAACCGCTCTGTTTTTATGCCTTAGTCTTTCACTTACCCGAACATAAAATTCTTTTCTTGTTTCTGCTGCCCTGCCCCCAAAAGAGGGAAAAGGTTGCTCCACCTGTCTGATCTGTGGAATACCCGAGGCCAAACCTTGAATAGTTCCTGCTTGTAAGGCTTGTAAAAGATGTTCATCTCCGTTTCCATTATCCACCCAGGTTGCACTAACACTTTGGGTTGCAAAATGCAAAACCCTTGGCATTCTTTGTGCCTGACCTCTTAAGGTGGCTCGCATCCAAAATTTTCCCGCGGGTAATATGCTGTGATTTATATCTATTTGCTTGGGCAGTTCGACCTGTAATATTCCAGAATTCAATAATAAATTGGTGCTGTCTGAGAGAATCTGACTTTGGGAAAATATTTTCCATTCATCCTGTTCCAAATAAGACCAGATTAATTCGTTAATAGGATTTAATTGGGTCTTACTACTTCCGGAAAAATAATCTTGATTCTCTTTC
>CAZNNX010000222.1:0-3697 GCA_964574485.1 uncultured Saprospiraceae bacterium
TAAGGCAGATGCTCTAAACCAGCTGAGCTAAACTCCCAAACGGGGTGCAAATATAAGAAAAATCTGAAAAGAAATTTAGTCATTTGAATTTATTTATATAATTTTGATGTTCAAACATTGATTATGGAATCTAGAAATTTGATTACGGCACTTGAGTGGCGCTACGCAACAAAAAGAATGAACGGACAAGAAATAGAGGAGGAAAAACTAAATACTATTTTAAAAGCAATACGACTTGCTCCAAGTTCCTTAGGATTTACACCCTACACAGTAATTGTAGTTAAGGATAAATCATTAAAAGAAAAATTACTCCCCCATGCTTATAACCAACCTCAAATGGTTGAATCTGATGCCGTCATTGTTTTTGCGGCATGGACGGATTTCAATGAGGCTCAGGTAGATAAATACATGGCGGAAATTGCTGAGAAAAGAAATGTTTCTGTTGAGTCGTTAAGTGGATTTGCGGGAAATATTAAGGGAAAGATAAACAACAGCTCCAAAGAAAATCTTTTGATTTGGGCCGAAAAACAAGTTTATATCGCACTAGGTTTTGGTCTTGCTGCTGCTGCTGTTGAAGGTGTTGACTCTACACCTATGGAAGGCTTTATACCTTCTGGTGTGGATGAAGTATTGGGACTAAAAGAGAAAGGTTTAACCTCAGTTTGTTTGCTTGCATTAGGTTATCGTGATGAAGAAAAAGATTTCTTATCGAAAGCCGCAAAAGTGAGAAGATCAGAAGAAGAACTTTTTTTACATATTTAATTTAAGATAACTACACCGCTCAATTTGGCAACAAATTGAGCGGTAGTATAAACTCCCATTGATTAGGATTCAAATTGGGATTTATTCTGCTGTTATCAAACAATCTGCTGTAACGAAAGCCAAAACTCACTGGTTGTTGGTTCCACCATTTGGTATCAAAATATATTTCAGTACCGGCACTTCTCAAGTTTGTTACTCGTCCAGTTCTCAGGCTTTTCAAATACATATCATCATAGAAAATATTTCCACGAATTCTCTGGAAATACACAATATTAGCCATTCCGAAGTCCGGGTAAAAAATTGGAAAATGATAGTTGACATTCCATTTCCACATCCTTGGAAAATCGAAGGATGAATAACCCCTAGACATAGCGAATCCATTGTTAAATATATATTGCCTTAGCGTATCTCTTCTTTGATATGCAGCTCCAAGAACAAGTGAATGTGTTTTCAAAATTCCAGGTAAATACAGTTGTCCAGTTGTGTACAATTGATTCGCCCTTGTATTGCCAATAGCCATCCTGTTCTGAATTCTTGCGACTACTGCAAAACGAGGAAAAATTTGCTGAACCGCTTGCTGGGTTTGCATCGACCAGGTAAGCTGTTGCTGAACAAATCCTAGGAAGCGATCTGGTGGCTGTGGAACTGATTTGGATTGATAATCCACCATTTGACCATTTAAGGTTGCCGATAAATCCAACCGTTTATATAATCTACCGTAGGTAAAATTCAAGGGCAACCTCATACCAATATTTCCATTCCATTCATTCCATTGAAAAGTTCTGGTCTGATCATTGAATGTCCTGTTTAAAGTATAACTTGTTGAAGTCGTTATCCATGGATACAATCCGCCGTATGCTAAATTGGCGCCAACTTTATGCGAACCCTCATTTTCATTGTAGGTGTAATCGTAAGACGACTGAAAAGTATTCAATACATTCTGACCATATAAAGTAAAACTCCATTCTGGCTGTTCATAAAAAGGTCTCCAACTGTGTATGTTGATCAATCTCTTTCCAGCCTTATAGTCTTTAATAGTAAGTGTATCTTCTGCTAATTGAATAGGCGCAGGAAAACTGTATCGGACTGAATACACCAATGCTGCATCAGTAAGTGATGAACTTGAAGAACCACCTGAATGTTGTTTTTGAAACACCTGCTCTCCTTCAGCTGTAGGTTTGGTGTATACAATCTTCTCTCCCGTCAAATCAATATCACCAGCATAAGCTCCTGTCGATGATGAAACCAACCTGTTCATCTCAGCTGTTTTCAAATGATAACGCCACAATTCATTTTTGTTTTGCTGGGAAACAGAAAAAACCAACCAATCTCCTTTCGATCTTAAAAGGGAAATAGGGGTATTGACAAATGGTATCAATGTTGATGTTTTCCCATTGGCAATACTGTATGACTGCACAGCTGATTCTCCATTGTCTCTTCTCGATACAAAATACACCTGTTGATCATCTGCTGAAAAAACCGGATAGCTCAAATAAAGTCCTTCAGGATGAACGTAATGATGTTTGACTTGCTTTGATTGCCTATCGATAAATTCAAGACTGGATTGTCCATCGGGTGTATAACGTACAGCAACCACTTTCCCCCCATCATGGGATAAATCGGGTGATAAGTACCTTCCCCCTTTAGTTAACCTCGTTCTAGTACCGTCAAATATGTTGAATAAACTGATATCACTGTATTCCCTCCACGACCATCGAGGATCAAAGGCATTGGCTGTATAAACTAAATAACCCTGCTTGTAAGTGAAGTAATCTTCAATTCCAATTTCTTTAATACCTATCCTTTTTTCTTTCTCTTGGTGAATCATCACCCAATGTGGAACTTCATTATTTGGTCTTTTGAGCACTAGCAATGAATCATCACCCACCAAAACTGGAAAATGATAATTGATTAAGCGTTTCTCATTCGGTAAGGTGATTGCTTTTTGACCATCATCATTTTCAGATCCAGGCATTTTTGACCTAAATGCATTAACTGCACCAGCAACAAAAGTCTTGTATGGAACCCCAGCATGTCTTTTGACTGCCTTTTGAAATGGATAGAATAATCCTTTAAATCCAGCAGCATCTGCAGTTACCTTCTGCCAAAAATCATCACCATATTGGGTGTAACCATGTGCCACAAGTATATACCCTAACTGGTAATGATTGGGGACGAGATCTTTAAGGGATCTGTTTCTCAATTTCTGATAACTATACTTTTTATCCGCATCCCAAATGGCATGAAAGGGATCAAAAAAATAGGGTAAACGCCCTCTGCCCTGACTCAACATTTTCGTTTCTTCATAAACCGCATCACCCTCAAAAAACCAATCAGGTATGGCTGCTGAGTTTGCCAATGCCTGTCCCTGCTCTCCAGCTACCAGATAGGCAAACTTTGATAAACCTCTCCTGAAGTTGCTAAACTGATGAGCATGACGGTATTCATGGACAATTAAATTATCTATCCAGTTGGTTGTGCCCAACTCCAAACCATTTTGTGGGGGGAAGGTGTAAAATTCACTTATCCAGGGCCCTAATCCCACATAACCATTAGAAATAACTGGCAAATTTTGTAGAACAATGGGAATGCTCCTTCTTAAACTCCCCAATTTTCCTGTCGAAACACTATCAATTTTTGTGGTCCATTTTGCAACCCTGACTGCAGAAGCATCCATTCCTGAAGGAAAAATAATAGTTGCTCCTGGACTATAGATCGACTTCCATTTGAGGGAAGTAGGGTTGCCACCAAATCTTTGTGCATTTACCTGAACAAGAAAAACCAAACATAAAATTGCTACTAAACTAAACCGCATGGAATTATTTTTTTAATGCAAACGCTATGTAACTATCCCCTTTATTAGTTCCTAATTTTGAACCTCCACAAACAAATACAACATATTGATTTCCATTTATTTCATAAGTACTAGGTGAAG
>CAZNNX010000223.1:0-3658 GCA_964574485.1 uncultured Saprospiraceae bacterium
AAAAATTAATTCATCAGCTTTCAGTTCATTAAATATACGTACCGCATTGATGGGATCGCCGATATAGTAGCTCTTTCCAAATTGAACAGTCTTTACCAGCCCTCGTTGACGAAGCAATAAAATAGGGATGATGCGTGGACGAAACATAGTTGGAGGATTAGAGGTTGATAAAGTTTTTCAGGATAACATCACCGTATTCATGGCTTTTTTCCGGATGATATTGTACAGCAAAAATATTGTTTCTGGCAATGGCTGATGGAAAAGTATATCCATAGTTTGTTTCCTGAATCACTTCAGATTGTTGGACAGTAGCCCAGTGATATGAATGTACAAAATAAAATTCTGCATCTGCGGATAACCCTTGAGTAAGTGGAGATGATTGAGTTGGAGTTGCTGTATTCCAACCCATCTGAGGAATTTTTAATGTATGAGTAAATTTCTTCACGGTGGCGTCAAACCATCCCAATCCCGAAATATTTCCTTCTTCGCTATGTTTGGCCATGAGTTGCATGCCAAGACAGATTCCCAGGACGGGAGTATTTTTTACCAATACGGCTTCATTCAGCGCATCCAGTAATTGTAGTTGGCGGAGGTTATCCATGGCCTGACCAAAATGTCCTACGCCGGGGAGAATGAGTTTGTCTGCTTTTAAGATGTCTTGATAATCAGAAGTTAATTTGCATGAGATGTTTAATCGTTCCATCTTTTTACAAACTGAGTGAAGGTTTCCCATGCCATAATTAAGAATAAGGATCATAGGTTTAATTTTTTTCGAGTATCCTTTTGATCGTACTTGCCAATATAGATGTTTGATACTTCCTGGAGTATTTTAAATGATTTACATCCGATACGGGTTGTAATTCTCCTTTTTCCCATTGTTGATATATACTCAAAAAAGAGCTTGACAAGTGTGCTTTGTCTTTTATAATAATTCCAACACCTGATTCCCTTAAAAGGTCTTCTTGCAATCGCTGGCTGTAATCATTTTTCAAGGGAACTAAAAAATATTTATTTTTTAATTCTAATGCCTCTTTATCATCGGTATAACAAAATAAGATAGGACGTTTTAAGGCCAAATAGTCATAAATTTTTGTTCCCATGTACGAGTAATAATTAAATAAAAGAAAGAGGTGACAATTCGCCAGTTCCTTCATTAATTTTTTGTTTTCCATTTTAGGAATAAACTCAACATATTTTTGCCAAGAGGTCCAATTTTTATTTAAAAAAACTTTTACTTCATCTTCTTTATTAATCCCATAAAAAATTGTTTTCACCATTACATATGGATGAGTTTGAATAAAATTTCTGAATTCTTCTAGATATGATTCAATGGGGTGCCATTCTAAAATACTACCAGCCAGGGCAATTCGTAATTCTTTTTTTTCCTGAATTGAAAAATCAATACCCTCTATCGATGAAGGATTGTATCCGTTAGGTAAAAGTAAGCAGGGTTGATTATTTTTCAACCCATATATCTGTGAAAATAAAAATGAAGAAACGGTTGTAATTAGTGAAGCGGTTTGAACTGTTTTTTTTTCGATCCATTTATGCCAGATTTTTAATAATGGCCGTTTTCCCATCTCAATATTTTCACTCCAGGGATCTCGATAATCAGCAATCCAAGGCAATTGATGTTTACTTGATAGTTTTGATGCATAATGGTGCAAAACAAAAGGATCGCCTGTAGCAATAATTACATCAAATTTTTCAATTTTAAATAGCTTATCAGCCTCTTGATACAATAGTTTTTTGGGTCCTGTTAAATAAAAAAATTGTGTAAGCTCATAAAACGCTGTAATTAATTTTCGAATTGTGCTGTATTTACTTTTGCCATAGGTTAAGTACAATTGATTCGCCAAGTTCGGTGTATAGGCTGTTCTGTATACTCTTCCGGCAGCCGTTTTTTCTACTATCGTTTCTTTTGAAGATGATGGTGCAATGTAATCAAGTTCATTTCTGTATTCGTTTGACCATTGACGAGTTACTACCACTGGTTCAAATCCAAATTCATGAAAATATTCAAACCATGCATATGGTCTCAATCCTCCTACCGAAACATAGGGTGGAAAGTCATAGGCGAGAATGAGTATTTTTTTCAATTTTTTAAGATGATGTTAATGTAGCTACTTTCTAATTTTTCTAAAATCACATCTTCATGAAAGTGGTCAAAAGCATATTGCCTGATTTTTTCTGATGAATATTGATGAAGATTCTTACCCAAATTAAGCAATTGATTGGCAAATATTTCTGGAGAGGGATTGTTTAGGATGATACCTGTTGAAGGATGAATAAAATCTCTTGGCCCACCAGAGTCTGTTGCCAAGATGGGTTTTCCCAAAGCCATGCCTTCTGCAAGTGATAATCCGAAAGTTTCAACCTGGCTTGTTGAAACCACTATGTCAGCTTGATTCATCACTTCAACAAGATCTTTTCTTTCTAACCGATTTTTCCAAAGAATGCTGTCACTAATTTGATATAATTTAGCCTTTTTTTTAATCTCATTCTTATGTATTCCCTCGCCAATCCAAATTAGCTGCCATGAAGGTTGAGTTTCTTGAACAATTTTCCATGAGTCGAGGAGTAATTTAGGATTTTTAACTGGAATAAAATTCCCTACACACAAAACATTAATATTTGATTGATTTTTTTTTAATGAAGTTTTAAAAAAAATCGAGTTAACCAGGTTTTGTAAAATATCCCATGAAATATTTTCTATATTATGTTGTTTTATAGTTTTTTCAGCTGCAAATTGGCTGACAAAAAGTACTTTTTTACATTGTTGATATGCTTTTCGAAGTAGTTGAATGTCATGGTAGGAGTATTGTTGAGGTTGAAATATTAATCCAGAGGTGTGCTCTGTATGAATGATGGGAATCGTAAAGATTCTCGATAAATAAGATCCGCAAATCACACCCATAAAAGCTGCATGGCTATGAATAATATTGGGTTGTCCATTTTTATCCATATATTTTTTAAGCCATATTTTTGCTTTAAGGTTTAGTAAATAGATGAATAATTTGCGCATCGAGGGAAGCCATACTTGTTGAGTTAGTTGGCTATATGATATGTTATCATAGATTCCCTCAGCTCTGTTGTTTTTTCTTTTACCTTTTAAGGTTTCTTTAAATGATCCGCTAAGTTTAGGAACCAATACATGTACCTTATGCCCTGCACGGCTTAATAATTGTGCTTGTTCAAAAATGAAAGTAGCTTCTGTCGGATTCTCATGCGAAGGGAACCAAGAGGCTACGATTAGAATATGTAACGGTTTATCCAAAAGGAATTTTTAAAAGTTCAGACCAAAGATAAAAGGAAGGTCGGTTTTGCATGGCTTTTTTCCAGATTTTCCAGGCAACTAATTTTTGTTTGTTTTTTCGTGCCTGGTATAAGTACATGCGATATTTTTTATCAATATAAAATATTCTGTCAGTTTCATTTAAGTAGGATTGAATTATTAATTTATAATTTTCAAATAAATCGTTGATGGCTTTTATATATTGTTCAACATCTTTCCATTTTACTTTCTTCATTCCACGTTGAACTGTACTTTCTTCATGTATGTGTTGTATACAAGTATTTTCTTCGACTTGAGAAACGGGATACGGTGCGGCAATACGCAACCACAAATGAGTATCTTCCCACAACCGGAAGCGTGTAT
>CAZNNX010000224.1:0-3490 GCA_964574485.1 uncultured Saprospiraceae bacterium
GGGCAATAATAGTTTTCTTGCCATTTCACCCAATCGTATTATTGACAGTTTAAGTTATTTCACCCTACCCGGAACTATTACGGCCTCTACGGTTACAAGATTTAATGTAGATCCTTTTGTTACCTATTTTGACAAATTTTCAAATAGACACAGGTTACAAACCCGTATTTATTATGTTAACAACCAAAATGCCAACAACCAGGGCAATCAATCAACCCTGTATTATGGGGAATATCAATACCAAAGACAATTCAAACAATTGGCAGATATTAAGGTGGTTGCAGGTTTTGTGGCTCAATATTCTTATATCAACGCCGAATTATACGGCAATGCAAGTTACGAACTGACTAATATTGCAGGATATTTGCAACTGGACAAGGGATTTTTTAAAGATGACTTTGGTAATGATAAATTGAACTTTTCTTTTGGGATGCGTCTGGAAAGAAATACGATTAAAAGTCCAAATGAAATCTTAGTTTCTCCTACCAAACCCAAAGAGGTAAATCCGAATCCTTTAACAGAGGAGGCAAAACCAGTATTCAGAGCAGGTGTGAATTATGCCATCACACCATTCACCTTTGTCAGAGCATCATGGGGTCAGGGATATCGTTATCCGACCGTTGCAGAAAGATATATTACTACCTTGGTGGGCAGTGGTTCTTCCTCTTTGGAGATCAGAGCCAATCCAAAATTACAATCCGAAACAGGCTGGTCTGCTGAAATAGGAATCAAGCAAGGATTTATGATTACCCGCAACTGGAAAGGCTTTGTAGATTTATCTGGATTCTGGACAGAATATCAAAATATGATGGAATTTACCTTTGGTGGAGGTGATACTGCTGAGATTAACAGAATTACTCTTTTAGGTGTCAACACGGGAGCAACTCCAATTTTCTTTCAGTCCGCCAATATTGGCAATACCAAAGTGTTAGGGGCTGAACTATCCCTCATGGGCATGGGTAAAATAGGTCCAGTTGATATCAACATCATGGCTGGCTACACTTATATTGATCCTAAATTTCAAGATTTTAGTCCATTACAACAAACCCTGTCATCCTCCACTGAGAATATCTTAAAATACAGATCTCGCCACAATGTAAAATTTGACATAGAGGCCTTTTTCTTAAAAAAGAATAACCTGTCAGTTGGTTTTTCATTAAACTACAACAGCAGTGTACAGGCGATAGACAGGGTCTTTCAGGATTTAATTTTAGCTGACAACGATTTTCCTTTTGGTCCTTCAGATGCCTTTGGAGTTGGAAGATATCGCAAATATGTTAATGATGGCTCCTTCGTAAATCTGGGTGCGCGTATCGGATACAGACAATCCATTGTAAATAAAGAAGGTAAAGAGTTACTAGGCTTGAAATTTTCTATTGTGGGCAAGAACATGTTAAACCAGGAATACAATATACGTCCGGGATTAGTAGGTGCCCCCATGAATATTACGATCCGTTTGGATGTTGAATTTTAATTTATCTTAGCCTCCTTTCACTTTGAAGGGAGGCAGTATATATCTTGCAGGAATTAAAATAAATATTTTATTTTTGCCTTGAATCAGTTATTAAAGCTATACGAATGAAAAAAATATTTTTTTATCTGGGAATCTTTTTTCCCATGTATCTCTTTGCACAAAAAGCAGAAATCAATGGCGTCGTTACTGACGCAGACACAAAAGAACCCCTGCTAAGTGTGACCATAAAAGTGGGTGACCAAGGCGCCAGTACAGATATGGATGGCAAATTTCAAATAAAGCTGGATCCCGGAACCTATAAACTGCAATTCAGCTATGTTGGTTATCAAAATCTGGAAAAGGAGATAACCCTGACGCCAAACCAGATACTCCATCTGGATTTTAGTATGATAGAGGCGGAACTCATGTTGAATACAGCAACCGTCACCAGCTCAAAGTTTGAAAAGCCTTTAGGTGAGGTTACTGTATCCATGGAGGTCGTTCGACCCAAGTTAATAGAAAACACAAACGCCGTTGCAGTGAATGAGGTACTGGATAAACTACCCGGTGTTAACATGCTTGAAGATCAGGTTGATATCAGAGGAGGTGCAGGATACGCACAAGGTACAGGTAGCAGGGTGCTTATGCTTATGGACGATTTACCTGTTCTCCAGGTGGATGCGGGCTTACCCCAATGGAGAGATTTACCTACTGAAAATGTTTCGCAAATAGAGGTGGTAAAAGGTGCTTCCTCAGCCCTCTATGGCAGTACAGCCATGAATGGAATCATCAATATCCGCACAGCTTATCCGACCTCCAAACCACTGACCAAGGTGAGTCTTTCAGGAAAACTATTCGATAACCCCAGAGATTTAAATAACAAATGGTGGACATCTAAAAATATGCCCTATGAGTCAAATTTACAATTGGCGCATCGTCAAAAATTCGGAAAATTAGACCTGGTAGCTGGTGCTAACCTTTACAGCGAATCTTCTTTTATGAGAGGATACGATATCGACACCACAGGTGGAGTGGATACCCTACCCAATTCGGCTCAAGCTGCACGATTATCTGTTGGTCTTCGCTACAGACTTTCTGAAAAGGTTATTCTGGGTTTAAATACGAATATCAATATTGGCAACCAGAACAGACACCTTTTTTGGGAAACCGGTGCTGGCTCTAATGATTACAACTTATATCAGGCTGCAGCAGAGGCCATTCCCATCAGAGGTAAATATTATCGATTTACCATTGATCCCTCTGTTCTTATTTTTGACAACAAGGATGGAAAGCACAGAATCTTGAGCAGATACTATCATATCACCAATGACAATGAGAACAAACAAAGTAACCAGTCGGATTTTGGGTATTTGGAATACCAGTACCAAAGAAAGTTTGACAAGCTCTGGGGTATTGAACTGGCCACCGGAGTTGTAGGCAGTATCAGCCATGTAACTGCTGAAGTATACAGCAATAGCCAATTTGATTTGGGAAACTTCGCAGCCTATGTTCAACTGGAAAAGAAATTTTTTGATCGTCTGAATGTATCATTAGGTGTACGTTACGAATTGAATATTTTAAACACTCCTGATAGTATTTTATTTGACAATGGGTTTACTGCCCCTTCATACATCAGGGCAATTGACACAACAGAAGGGTTACCTGTTTTCCGCCTTGGGTTAAACTACAGACTTTTTGAGGGAACCTACCTTAGGGCTTCCTGGGGGCAGGCATACAGATTTCCTACTATTGTCGAAAAATTTATTTCAACTTCAACGGGTACCTTGGGTATCAATCCTAATCCAAACTTAAAATCTGAAACAGGTTGGTCATCTGAAATCGGCATCAAACAAGGTATTAAATTAGGTCGCTGGCCGGGGTTTGTGGATCTTTCCGGTTTTTGGGGCGAGGATAACAACATGGTGGAATTTACCTTTTTATTTGCCTATTTTCAGGTTAGGAATATTGGCAATACACGCATACTGGGAGGGGAAATCAGCTTAGGAGGGCAAGGAAAAATAGGTCCGGTGAATCTGG
>CAZNNX010000225.1:0-3446 GCA_964574485.1 uncultured Saprospiraceae bacterium
CTTTCTCTAATTTATTTTTCTTCAGATTTCCTAATCCAACATTTGTTGGTCCATTAGGAGCTGGCAGAGGTGACTTCTCTTTATCTAATCCTACAGGAAGTACTTGTACAACAGATAATTTCACTTTAAATAATAAATTGATTTTCAGTTCAATGCAGTATGATTCTACAAATACAGGTGTTACTGCTTTGTCTGCTATTTTCAAAAATGGTACTGATGTTCATTCTAGTTTTCAAACTGTAGCTGGCAGTACAGTTGGTGCTGACAAATCTCAGTTTTCTAATTGGTCATGGGTAGCTAAGGCTGGTTTATTAAATTCATTTAAGTAATATATTTTTAGTAATATTCATGCAGATCTACCCTAAAGTAGATCTGCTTTTCTTGTAAAATAAACCTATGAAATTTCATTTTAGTTTTTGCCTACTTCTTTTAAGTTTTCAACTAGCCTGGGCGCAGAAAGGAACAATTAGAGGTGCCGTCATTGATGATAATACCGGAGAGCCAATGATTGGTGCTACTGTAATTATTGATGGAACCAGTATTGGTACAACTACAGATATTGATGGTCAATACAGTTTTGAGTTGGAACCAGGAAACTATGCGTTAAAATTTACATATATTTCCTACAAAACAATTGAGATTCCATCTGTAATTGTTAAATCAGCTGAAGTTACTTTGGTTGAAAATGTAACATTAAAGGAAGATTTGGTTGAAACAGCAGAAGTTGTTGTACAAGCTGAGGCTGTGAGGTCTAATGAAGCAGGTATCATCAATTTAAAGTTGAAATCTGCCGGAATGATTGATGGTATTTCATCAGATAAAATCCGCCAGACAGGTGATGCTAATGTTGCTGAGGCGACCAAAAGAGTAACGGGTGTTACCGTTGAAGGGGGAAAATATGTTTATGTGAGAGGATTAGGTGACCGATATTCAAAGACAACCTTAAATGGTGTAGACATACCGGGATTGGACCCAGATAAGAATAGCTTACAAATGGATATCTTTCCAACCAATCTGATTAGTAATATTATGATTTCCAAAAATTTCACGGCTGATTTACCAGGAGATTTTACAGGTGGTTTGTTGAATATCGAAACCAAAGATTTTCCAGAGCAACAACAAATGGGAATTTCTTTCAGCACTAGTTTTAATCCACAGGTGCATTTCAATAAGAATTATCTGAGTTATGCAGCTAGTTCAACTGATTTTTTGGGATTTGACAATGGGATGAGAGCTTTGCCTAGTGGTGCTGACAATCAATTTATTCCCAATCCTGTTGGTTATAGTCAAGACCAAGTAAGAAATTTTAATCAACTTTTCAATAAAACCCTTGGCGCACAAAGGGAAATGTCTATTTTGGATTTTAATGGAAGTTTTTCAATTGGAAATCAGATCAATTTAAAAAAGAAAGGTGAGCCAAGCCAAAATAAGTTGGGTTATATTTTCTCAATTACACATAAATCTGACTATAAATTTTACGACGATGTAAGATTTGGTGAATATCAGAGAGATAGTGATGCTTCTAAAAATGAAATGAATTACGCAACAAGACAAGGTGGAGAATTGGCAGAAAGATCATACCTGATGGGATTAATAGGAGGAATTGCTTATAAAACACTACATTCCAAACTGAAATTATCTTTAATTCATTTGCAAAACGGTGAGTCTAGAGCTGCTCGATTGATTACCGAAAATAATTCAAGCGCTGTGGGTCAGTCTGGTTACGCTGCAATTTCTGATAATTTAGAATACAACCAAAGAAGTTTGAGTAATGCCTTATTACAAGGCTCTCATGTATTTGTTGAAAAAGCTTGGGAGTTGGACTGGAGGGTCTCCGGCACTTATTCAAGTTCTAATGATCCGGATATTAGAAAAACTGCATTCAGTGGTTATGATGTAATAAACCCACAAAACAGTAGTTACAGATTTAATGCAGGAGAAGCGGGATATCCTTCCAGAATCTGGAGATCTCTATCAGAATGGAATGCGACTGCCAAAATGGATGTTCAAAAAAAATGGAAGATCAATGGCACTGACCTGAAGTTAAAATTGGGGGCCTCTCAAAACTACAAGATCAGAGATTATTCAATTCTCACCTTTAATTATGTAATAAGTCCAAATCAAAATTACACATCCTCTGATGCTAATCAGGTTTTGAATGAATCCAATTTATGGCCTGGAGACCCCAGTAGTTCTGGAGTTAATGTTTTTTATATACAAAGCGGAAACAATTCACCCAATTCAAATGAGTATAGTTCCAATGTACTTAACACAGGTGCTTATTTCTCTGGAGAATATACTTTTTTCAAGAGATTAAAAGTAATTGCTGGTTTGAGGTTTGAGTATTTCCTTCAAAGACATACGGGAAGAGATATCGCAAATCAAAATCGTTTGAATAATGATGTAGTATTGAATACCATAAATTTATTCCCAACAGTAAATTTAGTATTGGCGATAACTCCCAAGATGAACTTAAGATTGGCCTATGCCAGAACCGTAGCCAGACCTTCCTTTAAAGAATTGTCTTATGCTCAAATCTTAGATCCAATCACCAATAGAATTTTTAATGGTAGCTTTTTTAGGTATGTAAATTCAACAGGTCAAGTAACATGGAATGGGCAACTTACAGAAACTAAAATTGATAATGCAGATATAAGATGGGAATGGTTTTTTAATAATAATCAATTAATTTCTTTGACAGGATTCTTTAAGTATTTTCAAAATCCAATTGAGTTGATCCGTATACCAGAACAACAAACTAGTTCGGAATATCAGCCTCGAAATGTGGGAAATGGTTTTGTTTATGGATTTGAGTTTGAGTTTAAGAAAGACTTTGCTTTTATAAGTCCGGCATTAAAGAACTTTAATATCAACGGAAATTTTACCTTGGTTCAATCGATTATACAGATGACTGAGGTGGAATACAATGCTCGCCTTTCTTATATAAGAGTAGGAGAATCTATTGACAGATACAGAGATATGGCGGGTCAGTCACCCTTCGTTATCAATGCGGGAATGTCATATACCAATGACGAAATCGGTATGGATGTAGGTATCTTCTATAATGTGAAAGGACCTACTTTGTCCATTGTAGGTACAGGATTATCTCCTGATATTTACGATGAACCTTTTCATAGTTTGAACTTTAGCTTTTCACAAAAAATAGGAAAAGAAAAGAAAACTGCGATTGACTTCAAAGTAAATAATATCCTGATGGACCGAATTGAAAGCTTTTATGTTTCTTATCAGGCAACGAAACAAATATTCAACAGTATCAATCCCGGTATAACTTTCAGTATAGGAGTTAATCACAAATTTTAGTAATTTTTTGTAAGAATGATTGAGCCTCCCTTAGGGGAGGTTTTTTTTTGAAAGAATTAACCTTTAGCTAAAGTTTAAAATTATATTTAGTGATTGAATCCAATTATTTTTAAAATAAAACCTAT
>CAZNNX010000226.1:0-3414 GCA_964574485.1 uncultured Saprospiraceae bacterium
ACCGGAAATCGCCTTATCAGTAACCGAAGAAAACCAGCCCACGCAAAACACGATTCATTCGTCACTGCCAACTGCTTACTGGGAAAACGGTATCGCATCATTTGATATTCAACTACCCAAAATCAATCCCTGGCATTTTGACTTCGGGAATGGCTATATCATTTCCCAGAAATCTTTTTATTAAGCAAGGGCACCTAACCGGGCAAAAACTCTATATGCATTATGAAACACTTTTGCATCATCGCCTTTTATTTTTTCTTCACTTGTTGTTGCGCCATTATTTTTAACCCATAATTACGAATGGTCGTAACCAATTTTATCACATCTCGGCCTTTTGCGGTAAGAGAATATTCTGTCTTGGGGGGCACTACAGCATAAACTTTTCTGTTGATATAACCATCCTCTTCCAGCTCTCTTAGTTGTGTGGTCAACATTTTATCAGAAATGTGTGGGATATCTTTTCGCAATTCGCCGTATCGCATGGTAGCATCTTTGAGCCGCCATAAAATGGGCGCCTTCCATGTGCCCCCGATTTGTTCCATGACCAACTGAACAGGATTGTAATAAACCTTTCCCTTATAAATAAAGTCCGGCATATGCTGAAACCATTGATTTAACTATTACTTTCCAAAATGTGTGTATCGCACAATTGGGTTATACTGTTGGTAAATGTATATATACTTGGAACATTTGCAAAACAAAATTTTAACTATGAACAGGACAATCGCTATTTTATTCTTTGTGCTCTTCGCGGCTGGCAGCGCAATGGCACAAACAAAGAACCCCAACAAAACAGTACTGGAAGTAAACAGTTATGTTCACTTTCATGGCGCTCCGTCAAAAGGAAAAATTCTTATGGTTGCCAGTTCGCCAACCACCAGCAAACAAACAGGTTGGCCCATTGGATTCTGGGCAGCAGAATTAACTCATCCACTTCGTGTATTTCAGGAAGCCGGTTATGAGGTAGAATTGGCTTCAACCCAAGGGGGAAAGCTGGAAATGGATGGATACTCCAACCCAACGGATGCCAGTGGATATTCTGCGCATGATGTGATTACATTGGGGTACATGCAACAAAAATGGTTCAACGATATGCTGGCCAACACAGCAAAAATGACTGATATTGATCCCAACAAATATGTTGCCATCTTTCTTGTTGGCGGACAGGGACCTATGTATACATTCAAGGGAAACAAAGATCTAGAAAAACTATTTACAACATTCTATGAGTCAGGCAAACCCAGCGTTGCTGTTTGTCATTCTGTTACACTGCTGTTGGAAGCCAGGAAATCAAATGGCGAGCTGCTGGTAAAAGGCAAAACCTGGACTGGATTTGCAAATGCCGAAGAGGACTTTGCCGATAAAGCTGTCGGCATGAAAATTCAGCCATACAGAATTGAAGATGAAGCCAGAAAAATCGCGGGAACAACCTTTAAAGTAGCAGGAGCCTTTAGTTCCTATGCGATACAGGACGGAAATCTCATTACTGGTCAGCAACAAAACTCCGGAGCAGCTGCGGCAGAACTGCTGGTCAAATCATTGAATAAATAATGGGTACAAGTAAAAAATATATTGGATTATTAGCGGCCATGCTTCTCTTAAGAAGCATGGCTTTTGCACAAATACCTGTAGAGATTCTTGCCGGGGACAACAAAGCCGTTCTTGATATCATGTTCTTCAAGTATTTCAAAAACAAAACCAAATCCAATTCTAAATTTTTGTTTTTCAATCGAAACAGAGCTTCTGTTGACTACAAAATGACGTCATCTACCAACCTTCCGCAATTTGGATTCACAGAAGCAATTTCATATAACCATGAGAAATTGCTTGGAGTTGCACCGGTAATCGTCGGACAAATACTGGGTTCCGGATTCCATACCAAAGCCGGAATCCAGTTTGCGAAAATTCGAAAAGAAATCACCTTGTTTGCATGGCTGGTTAGCGAAACAAAACGTCAACCCACATTAGATTTATTTTTTCTGGGAAGGTATACGCCGAAATTATCAGATAAAATAAATCTATTCAGCCAACTTGAACTTGTAAACGCCATTCCGTCGAATAACCAGAAAAGCTTCTCTTTCACACAAAGAATTCGTCTGGGACTTAAAATCAGCGAGCTTCAGTTTGGACTTGCATCAGACTTTTCGGAAATTGGAAGAAGATATTTTGCTCGCACAAGCAATATAGGCGCTTTTATACGATATGAATATTAATTTGAGTAAAAACAGAATAGAGGCGTTTAGTGATGGTGTTATTGCCATTATTATCACAATCATGGTTCTCGAACTAAAAATTCCTGCATTGGCTGAAAGCGCGAGCCAGAATGAAATAAGAGGTGCACTTTTGTCGCTTTTGCCAAAAATCTTGTCCTACCTTTTGAGTTTTATAGTAGTGGCCATCCTTTGGATCAATCACCACTCACTTTTTGATAAGCTGCCGCATTCTACTTCATCATTGGTATGGTACAATGCATTTCTCTTGTTTGTGATGTCGCTGATTCCTCTTCCTACGGCATTTCTTGCCGAGCACTTTTTAAATACTCAGGCTGTTATATTTTATGGTCTAATCATGTTCTTAAATTCATTTGCATTCTTCTTATTGCGCAGGCACGTAGAGGTTGGACTCAAGCTAATGCCGTTCAATAAAACAATTCAAGCAAGTAATGTGATTTCAATGTGCCTGTACGCGCTTTCTATCCCGCTGGCATTCGTGTCTGTTTATCTGTCATACCTTATTTTTATAGGGATTCCCATTTGGTATTTTATTCCTGATAAATTTCATAAATAAAAAATTACTTCTATGGATATAGCAATAATCGGTACGGGCAATGTGGGCGGGGCTCTTGCAACTAAATGGGCATTGAAGGGCCACAACATTCATCTGGGTGTAAATAATGTATCTCAATTCAAGGGAAGAGATCTTATAAAAAATTCCAACACTTCGGTGTCATCGATTAGTGAGGCTGTCGGAAAATCAGAAACGATTCTGATTGCTACGCCGCCTACTGCCATTTTTGATATCATACCGCATCTTCAACATGTTTCTGGAAAAGTAATCATTGATGCTACGAATTCAGTTCGCCAGACTCCAGAACCATACAAAACGGTCTATGAATTTTTAGCAGACAAGACCAATGCAGAAATTGTAAAGTGTTTCAACACTACCGGATATGAAAACATAGTAAACCCGGTATATAATGATCTGCGAATTGATATGTTCATGGCTGGTGACAGCGAAAAAGCAAAGGCCGTTGCCTTGCAGTTAGCTTTGGATGCGGGTTTTGGTTCCTGTATAGATTTCGGCAGGGCTGACAAAGTTGAGCTCCTCGAAAAATTTGCCTTGTCATGGATAAACCTTGCCATTATGCAAGGACATGGGCGCAATATAGCTTTTCAACTACTGAGAAGATAGATC
>CAZNNX010000227.1:0-3266 GCA_964574485.1 uncultured Saprospiraceae bacterium
TATTGAAAGTTTCAACAATTAAACCAGTTTCTTTTACATAAGTTTTTTCTTCCCAAGTCATTGGTTTTTCAACTTTTCCGAATCTTTTTTCAAGAGAAGATTTTCTGGTATCGATAGATACTGGCATTAATGTCTCGTATCCTTCTTTTGTTGAAACAACATTGTATTCCTTACCCTGTTCCAAAGAGAAAGTACAAGAACTGCCAGATGGATTCATTGTTTCGATTACTTTACCAGTAGATTTATCTATCAGTTGAACTGTAGCACCATTAATAGGTGATTTTGTATCATTGTCATAAATGTTAACAGTTACGTCTACATTGCATCTGTCTGGCATCAATACAGAAAAGATATCATCTGTTGAAGTTACTTTTCCAGGAATAGTAGTAGTACCATTTCTGTTTGATATGAAATAACCATAACAGTCATCTTTTCCTTCTCTTGTAATGATAAAACCAAATTCATCTAGGCTGGTATTAAATCCAGGACCCATATTTTTTACTTCACCCCAAGATCCATCGTTTTTCATGGTAGAGGTGAACATATCTAAGCCACCCATTCCAGGAAAACCAGATGAAGCAAAATATAAGGTTTTGTCTCTTTGATCGTAAAAAGGATACACATCATCACCAATGGAATTTACTGATTCCATATTCAGAGGCTGTCTGGTCAACCCATCTTCCATGATTTCTGCATACCATATGTCATAACCTCCTTTTCCACCTGGCATATTTGATGAGAAGAACAGATATTCTTTTCCATTCATTTTTCCTACTGCAGGGTTTTTACATGAGTATTCTTCTCTGTTGAAATCCAATACAATTGGTTCTGACATTGTTACACCATTGTATTTAGAACTAAGGATTTGACTATTTTCAAGCATATTACCAGTTAGCTTGGCTCTTGAGAAATAGAATTTACTCATATCTTCGTTGAAAGTAGGATTCACTGAGTGAAAGCCTTCTACATTTAAAATAGCTTTTTCAAATTCTTTAGCCTCTTTCCATTCTTTAGTTTGACTGTCATATTCTGAACTGAAAATTTTTACAAACTTGCTGTCATCTTCAACTTTGTCAACAAAAATAATAGTATCGCTTCTCAGGGAAGAGAAAATCATTTTTTCACGACCTACAGGATAGGCATAATTTTCCATCAAAGGAGAGTTGATATTTTTACCTGCATTGGTTATGATAAGTTCTTCATAAGGTTGAGTAACTTTAATTGCCCATTTAGCACCTTCAATTTCAATATTAGCCAAAGCCTTTAATCTTTCCGCATCTGCTTCCTGGTATGTTGCAATAAAATCACCGTACACTTGAATACATTCCTTGTATTTACCATTCAATTTTAAGGAATAGGCATAATACCATTTAGATAATTTGTATATACCGTCTTTGTCAACATCTAGAAGTTTTTTAAACCATTCTTCCGCATCTGGATAATCGCGTAAAAGAAAATAAGTATAAGCTACGTCATAAACTGCTTTTGCATCATCTGGTTTTTTATCAAATACTTTTTTATACAAATCCAATGCATTCCAGGTATCGTATTTTTCTAGGTTATCGCCAGCAAGCATCTCAATCTTTTCAAGGGGATGTCCTGCAGGTGGTTGAGCAAAATTTGTAGTTACAACTAATAGTATTACAAGTAGAGAAAGAAATATATTTTTCATTTTATAAAAGATTAACATAAACAATAAAACAATAGAAATAAATCTATAAAACTAGAAACGAGGATTGTAAAGGATTTCTTTAACAACAAGTTCTTTATAGATTTTAGCTATGTAAGATACACCTATTTCGAAACCCATAGCTCTCTTATTATTACCTGTGTAGTTTGCACCCTGGCTCAAAGAAGATAAATTGAAATCATAAGCTGCACCAATAGTCAAACCTTTTAATTCAAATCCAAGTCTGGCAAAGGCTGCATCATTTAGTCTGTAACCACCACCAAATAAAAGATTGATATCTTTTGTATTATTAAAATGATAGGCGCAAATTGCCTGCATATTCAATTCGAAAACTCTTGTCATATTCTGAACAAAAACCATTGGTCTTAATGTAAACTTGGGAGCTAAAGAAACATAAGCTTTAACATTTCCTACAAAGTTCATAGGTAATTTATATTCTGTGGATGTCCCAAAATTAAGACTTGGTTGTGTAAAATGGTTTAATGATCCGGCCACTTCAATACCCCATCCGGTACTTACGTGAGCTACCATTAACCCTGCACTAAAGTCAGGAGCCGAACTATTGTTTGTGCCTCCAAAAACGGCATCATCAGCACTTACTGTAATACCATTTGTAAGTTCATCTTCAAATATCAAACCTGTAACATCTTTGATTCTGGATTGGTACAAACCACCTTTCACACCTAAAGATATGCGTGTATTGCCTCTTCTCCCTAATCCTAAATGATAAGCTACAGAAAGTTCTGCTCTCATTGTATTCAATCTGTCAACCTGATCATTGTAAAAATTTAATCCTACACCCAACCAACTTTTAAGATCGCCACCTTTTTTGGATAAAATTCCTAAAGAAACGTCAGCATAAGCTGATGGCGTTTGATAACCTGCGAACTTATCGGGAAGGTTTGATACATTCATTCCTAAACCTTGCCACTGACTTCTGTAAATTCCTCCAATTCTGAAAGTTCCGGAATAGTAACCTGTATACACAGGGTTTAGTGTCATAGGTGCCATGTCAAACATGGTAAAATGAACATCTTGCGCTATTACGGAGCCGCAAATGGTCATAGGTAGTGCAAAGAGCAAAGCTTTGAAGATTCTCATTTTCGCTGTAATTTTTTGTAAATACACTTAGTTTAGTAATAGTAAGGTTGACCTTTTAAAAGCGGAGTATATTAGGATACTTACCACTTTCAATTTGTAAATATAAAATTTTTAAAATATTAATTTAGTTATTCTGAAAAAAAAATAAACTTTTTGAAACTTAGATTGTGTAATTTTTAATTTATATCATTTGTGGTTCTGATCAAAATTTGATATCCTGAAGTGGTCGGCACTGTTGTGTCATATTGACCGACAATGCCGGTAACATTTACAGGAAATACAGTAGGAAGATTCGTTCCGGAAAATGTAGCAGCTGATCTAGTATACATGATTAAAGTACCAGTACCATCATTTAATGTTATATTACCTGTATTTGCCCCATAAGTTGTGCCCCCAGACATACTGTTTACCCCATTAATTTTTACCAAAGTTGATTCCCAGGTTTCTGCATTAGCCAAAATTTGGCTAATTGTTG
>CAZNNX010000228.1:0-3257 GCA_964574485.1 uncultured Saprospiraceae bacterium
TAAGTAATCTTGATTTTCCTGATCCAGTATCTTGCTAAAATGTAAGCTATTATACAATTCTATTCTGTTTTGAGAAATATAAATACCCAAAACAAAAATTGAAAAAAACAGGAGTACACTAAAAAAGGTTGGATAGTAGCGTGCTTTGCCTGCAAACATGATGACAACAAGCACAGTAGTACTAAAAAGTAACAAAAAGAAAGTATAAATTTGAAATACATAAAAATCAGCCCAAAAAGAAACAAGTATACCCGCTATTAAAAAAAGAAGATATCTAAGAAATGGGTATAAGATCCAAGGCATTTAAGCAATACTTTCAATTTGAGCAATCGCTTTTTGAATTAAATTTTCTATCGTCTTTTCCGGATTTCTACTAAACTGCCCCTGTATTCTATTCGCTAAAATTGCATTAATGGAAATGGCTTCATGACCTAACAAATTCGACATGGCATAAATTCCGGCTGTTTCCATTTCAAGATTGGTGACAGTTACTCCATCAAAATGAAAATCCTGTAATAATCCAAAAAAATCTTTCATTTTTGGATTTAGTCTTAGTTTTCTATTTTGTGGTCCATAAAACCCGGTAGCTGTACAGGTAATTCCGGAAAAATCAGCCAGAGAGGAAAAATGCTTGAATAAGGTAGCAGAACTCATGGCAGCATAGGGTTTCATACCCGTCTGTAGCAAGAATTCTTGCAAATGATTTTCTACCTCTTTTTGAAAGAGGTCTAAGAACCCCTCTGAATTTCTTTCGTAAAAATGTATCAATCCATCCATTCCTATGGCATGTTTTGATAATAAAATTGAATCTACAGGAATATGAGGCTGCAGGGTACCAGAGGTACCCAAACGAATAATATGCAATTTTGAAAGACGATCCTTAACCTTTCTACTTTCAAAATCAATATTAACCAAGGCATCTAATTCGTTCAAGACTATGTCAATGTTATCTGTGCCAATTCCGGTAGAAATGACTGAAACTCTTTTATTTCCAATCCTACCTGTATGTGTTTTAAATTCTCTTTTTGAAATTTTACATTCAATTTCATCAAAATAACAAGAAACTTTCTCTACTCGTTCAGGATCACCTACGGTAATAATTGTATCTGCTATTTCACTGGGCTTTAAATGTAAATGATAGATTGATTTATTTTCATTTAAAATCAATTCTGATGACGCAATTTCCATGCTATTCCTCTTTTTTATCCATTTTAGCAAGCAGATGATCCATTTTTTGATTCATTTGCTCTAATTTTTTTTCAACTTCTTCAAATTGGGCTTCTGTTTCGTCATGATCACTTACCATGGCATCTACAAATATTGAATTCACTATGGAGAGGCCAAATATACCGCCAACTATAAATAGGGCGATAAAGTATATTCTTATGATAAAAATTTGAAAATTACTAAAAGGCAATTGATTTGCAATTGCTTCCTTAATTAGCGCATCAGGTATAGCATTCCAGCCCTCAACTGTAAAAACCTGAAATAAAGAATAGTAAGCTGTAATCGGATCTCCAAATAAATTGGGAGAAGCATTTTGAAAGAAAAATGTTGATAAAACTGCCATGATAAATATTACCACAAAAAATCCAACCAATACCATAAAAGAAGCTGACAATGCGGATTGAGCAGACCTGAATATATGTTCTACCTGTGGGAAAAATTGTATAAATCGAAAAAATTTAAATACGCGGAAAACACGGAAGACCAGTAAAAAACTAATATTCACGTATGCATCAACGTGAGGAATAAAATGCACAATCAGTGAGGGTAAAGATAGGATGATCAATAAAAAATCAAATTTATTCCATCCTGACTTCAAATATTCTTTAAATCCGTAATGATTACTTTTAATTAACATTTCCACGATGAACAACATGGTGATAATGTCATCAGCCCAACCTAAAAAATCTTCAATTGATTGATCATTTTTAAAGGCCTGGATAAAAATAATAATTGCATTTAAGGTGATCAACCCTAAAATATTTCTATCATTAAGAAAAAAATTCTTTACCATATCTTTGATATTTGAAGGGTAAAATACAAATTTTTAATTAGGTCTGAATAATACCTGGGTTAAATTTTGCAACAGGGGCATGATTGGCAGCTTCAATTCCCATAGAAATCACCTTTCTTGTTTCTAGTGGATCTATGATTGCATCCACCCAAAGTCTTGAGGCAGCGTAATAGGCTGTTGTTTGCTTTTCATATTTTTCTGTAATCCGATTCAAAAGTTCTTTTTCTTCCTCTTGAGTTAAAGCCTGTCCTTTTGCTTGTGATGAAGCCTTTTCAATTTGAAGTAATACCTGTGCAGCCTGAGCGCCACCCATAACAGCTATTTTTGCACCGGGCCAGGCCACAATCAATCTGGGGTCATACGCTTTTCCACACATGGCATAATTACCAGCACCATTAGAATTTGATAGAATTACAGAAAATTTGGGTACTGTTGAATTAGATACCGCTGCAACCATTTTTGCCCCATCTTTGATAATACCTCCATGTTCAGATCGTGTACCAACCATAAATCCGGTTACATCATGCAAAAACACCAAAGGAATTTTCTTCTGATTACAATTCATAATAAACCTGGCGGCTTTA
Source organism: uncultured Saprospiraceae bacterium (assembly GCA_964574485.1). GTDB lineage: Bacteria > Bacteroidota > Bacteroidia > Chitinophagales > Saprospiraceae > Saprospira. Next base: position 2,605 of record CAZNNX010000228.1, read on the forward strand.
TCAGCAGAATCAGAATAAATTACACCTCCAAATTGCAATTCACCCTTTTTTGTTTTTACAACTTGCCTGTTGTTGGCAACGATTCCTACAGCCCAACCATCAATTCTGGCATAGGCGCAAATAATAGTTTTTCCGTAGCCCTCTTTGTATTGAATCAATTCAGAGTTGTCTACCAATCTTTCAATTATTTCAATTGAATTATAAGTTTTTGAACTTTCCGCTGGCAATATCTGATAGATTTCCTCAGGATTTTTCAAAGGCTCTTTGGATTCAATCCGATTAAATCCGGCCTTTTCAAAACTACCAAATTTATCAACCAAGCCCTTTATTGTATCCAAACAAGTTTTATCATCTGGCATCTTGTAATCTGTAACGCCTGAAATTTCACATTGTGTAGTGGCCCCACCCAGAGTTTCTTGGTCTACCTGTTCTCCAATAGCAGCTTTAACCAAATAAGGACCGGCTAAAAAAATAGATCCCGTCCCGTCAACTATTAAGGCCTCATCAGACATGATGGGCAAATAAGCTCCTCCCGCAACACAACTTCCCATGATGGCGGCAATTTGTGGTATTCCCATGGCTGACATAACAGCATTATTCCTGAAAATCCTGCCAAAATGCTCCTTATCAGGGAAAATTTCATCCTGCATAGG
>CAZNNX010000229.1:0-3253 GCA_964574485.1 uncultured Saprospiraceae bacterium
TCATCCAGTAGTCCTTGCCGTCGATAGTGCAGGAGCCTTCGTAGTCGGGATGGTTGGGCTGCTCCTTGCGGTCGTTCTTGAAAAGAACGCCGCTCATGTCTCGCTTGTCGCTCATGCGTGGAACTCCATCGGGCTCTTGAGGTAGGCAGCAAGCTCGCGTTGGCTGCGCTTGTGCCCGTTTGCAATCTTCACAAGGTACTCGTGGTTCTTCAGCATCGAATTGCCGAGTCCAACGAGCGCTGTCCCAAGCGGCGTATGCATCCGCGTGCACAGCGCATAGGCGTTATCGAAGCCGCGAGAGACATCGCGGCACGATGTAACCTCGCGACCGTGAGGAAGCCTGCCGTTTTTGCGGCAGAAGTCATGCAGGCCGGAAATCCATCCCTCTGACGCAGCTTCTCGGCCCATCTCTCCGCAGATCAGTTCGTCAGCTTTCTTGATCGCCTCAGGCTCCCACTCAGGCCACTTGGCCTTGTCGACCGGCTTGGCCGGATTCACGTCCTCGCGCGCATCGGCGCAGGCGCAGACGATTTCGCTCACCGCTGGGAAGTAGCGCCCGCGGTGGCGGCGCATGATCAGATCGGCGGCTCTGTCGAGTTCGGTTTCCGAGTACCCCTTGGTCATCCGTTCCATTTCGGCAAGCCAAGCGGCGGGGTCTTCCGTGTCCGGCACGCCGTACATGACGCCAAGGCGGGTCAGCAGCTTATTGGACATTGGTCGCCTCCCCACGGGCCATGGCGAGGAACTGCGCACGCTTCGCAGCCTTCTGCTCGTCCCATGCCATCCGGCCGGTGTTGATCGGTTGCGAGCGAGGCACCGCGCCCAAGGTTTTCGAGTTGCGGCACCAGTTGCGCCAGGTGGCCTGCCAATCGAGCTTGGTGGCCGAGTTGCCGGTTTTCGATATCCAGAAATCCCGGAACTGGTCCGCTTCGGCGGCGATCATGGTTTCCGATGCGTGGACGAAATTCATCAACGACCACTGCCGCCAGTCTTCTGGCAACGTCCAATCAGGGCTTAGGCGAGAGCCTCGTTGTGCGCTGGCCCGAGGCCTAGCCGAGGGCAACTGTTTCGGCTTGGGGGGGACCGAAGAGGGGGTATTAGTATCTTCGTAACAGAGTACTTCCGAAGGAAGTTCTTTAGTGGCGCGTGTAGTAGATTCCGGGCGTGCGTGAGACGCGACTACGCAGATTTGCGTACCTGGCTCCGCAGATTTGCGTACTTCCGGTACGCAGTTTTGCGTAGTCCCGCAGATTTGCGTACCCGCAGATTTGCGTACTCTACGCAGTTCTGCGTAGTGACGTTCGACGGTGCGGAGCGGCTTGTTGAGCGTCTTTGCAACGTCGGTTGCAGAGGTCGCGCCGATGAGTTCGGCGATGGCGGCAAGCTTCGCGCCATCGGTCATCTCGGAGCGGAGGATTTCTTCGGCTGTGGCCTTAAAACCGCCAACGTCATTCGCTATATGATCAACCATAGACGGCGTTCCCGATGTGTGTGGCGTAGGTTCGTCTAGAAGTGCATCCCCAGAGAGTTTGGAGCCGCAGAGGGGGCAATCTCTGCGGCTCTAGTCGTTTCAGCAGCCCTTCTTGCCGGGCTTCATCGTCGGCTTCGGCTTGGGTTTAGAGGCCATGTGATTTTGATCCTTTTGCCAGTGAAGAAAGGACCGGGGCGGTGTGAAGGCCCCGGCCAAGGTGAGAGGAACACAGCCCAAGGGGCTATCGACTGAACCGCTGGGCGCAGTCGGCAGGGCTCACAGTTGGGGAGTCCGCAACACGCCATTGGAGAAGGCGGACAGCGCGTTGCAGGCAACCATGAGCCCGGCGGAACGCGCCGGGACGCAACGCAACTGGAACTGATGAGCGAGACTACGTCCGCGCCTCTGCGGTCTTCCGGTACTTCTTGCTCAATCGAAGACCTTCGATGTCGCTCTCCGTCAGGTTGAAGACCCGAGGATCAACCGTCAGACCACGGCGAGCCGATAGAGCGAGAAGGCGAAGGTGCCAGCCGCCGGGAATGGATTGGCGGTTCACCCAGTTCGAAACAGCCTCCGAAACGATGCCAAGTTGTCGTCCCAACTCCGTTGGTCCGCCAAGCTCAGTCACGAGCGCTTCAATCGTTCTGATATCATACATAAGCAACGGAATATCACGATTTGTTATAGCTTTCAAGATCACACCTTGGAAATCGACTGTAAGCCTGTGGAAGGTTATAGATCGTACCATGTCGAAACCGGGGGGGGGAATGGTCCGCATGTAGACGAGGTCGCGAAGCGGTTAACGCTCGCGCGTCGTGCGTATGATCTTGACCAGCGCGATTTCGGAACGCGCGCGGGCCTCTCGCAGCCGCAATACAATCAGTTCGAAACTGGCAAGCGTTTGTTAACGTTGCAGGCTGCAATGCGCCTGTGTGATGAGTACAATCTCACGCTCGATTGGCTCTATCGCAATGAGCCGTCCGGTCTCCCCGCGGACCTCTGGCTGCGAATGCGATCCGTCAGCCGTCACAGCAAATAAACTCTATGAAACTGCGGCTATCTCGCCACATGCTACAGGCTTGTCCACAGCACGAGATAACAATCCGTTATTTTTTCTCTTGACCGTATAACAGACTGTGATATGGTTCGCTCCATCACCGGAGCGGATCAACGTCAACCAGCGACCTTCCTCCTCGCCCAAGACTGTTGAAGCAGGCCCCCAAGCTCCAAAGCGCTCCGGTGAATTCTTTATTCGGCTTTAAGCGGAATGGAACACATGAGCGAGATCGACACACTCACTATCGGGCAGGCGCGCGAGGCCATCCAGCGCGGCAAGGAAATAGAGAAGATCATTGGCGGCGCGGCGCCAGCATCCCGCAGTGCGAGCGGGGTTGTGATGGACCTTTCCGACGCGCCTCCGCAAATCGTCATCCTGGATCGGGGCTTCGTCTACGTCGGTGACGTGACCATTGATGACCAGTGGGTCATCATACGCAACGCGTGCAACGTTCGCCGCTGGGGTACGTCAAAAGGCCTTGGCGAACTAGCCAAGAGCGGCCCGACAGCAAATTCCGTCATTGATCCGGCTGGTCTCGTGCGGGCTCCGCTGCGCGCCCTCATCGGCATGATCGAGTGCGAGGCGTCGTCATGGACGAAGTGAAAACATTGACGCTGGACGGCGACGGCTACGGCTACGGCGGCGGCGACGGCTACGGCGACGGCGGCTACGGCTACGGCTACGGCTACGGCGACGGCGACGGCGACGGCGACGGCAGACCGGCG
>CAZNNX010000230.1:0-3228 GCA_964574485.1 uncultured Saprospiraceae bacterium
CAACACAAAAGTCGCCTGATCCAACGGCGAACACCTGACACAAATGTGCCAAAATTCGTACGTAAATAATCAATCCGGGCTAACCACCTATAAGGTTAAGCTCATTCCTGCCCTTAACCTTATCATACTTTTCAAATATTCATCACCAGCAACCCAACCATCTGATTTTGCCTGTAACTGCCAATATACTCCGAGATGATTGTTTATCCTGTAGATTGTACTTATTGAGAGGAGCCCGAAAAACCGGGATCGATTGGTGAAAAATTCCTGATTTTTTGGCTGAGTCCCAACCATTATCCTTGACGTAAATGAAAATTTTTCCAGTTTTTTAAAACCAAAATCAACCCAATTTAATTCTGCAGAATAAAAATTATTGTTATAATTCCTATAATTATGCAGCGAAAAGCAATATTTATTATACTTATTCATAAGATAAAACCGAAATTCCAGATCAACACCAAATGACGTTGGCTGATACTGAATTGCGAAATTACCGTAAGTCCCCTCTTTCAGCCTGATCTTTCTAAATCCGAAAATCATTGGAGATATAAAATTTAATACTGCTAAACTCTTTGTTTTTTCATAATAATATTTTTCTTGCTGTGTAAGACGGTCAGAAGTAATGTAGCGATTAATTCCAACTCCAGACGGATGGATTCCCAGTGAATCATAGGGTACGTCGGGTTTAAACAGATGCCAAATCCAGCCAGAAAAATCATGGCCTGTAAAATCCCTGATTAACATGTTGGATTCGGTTCGATTCGCCTGGATACTGGTTGAATCTATATTGCTGTAATTACTGCTGAAATAAGTTGCCGCGGAATTAATGTAAAAAAAAGAAACTAGCTCAGCAGGCAGATTGGCGTTATTAAAGAAATTATTTTCCTGCATTCTTCTGGCTGACAGCAGTTCACCTTCTGCTCCTGCTATCAGCATCCTATTGAATCCGTACGGATCATTTTTCTTGAAGTTTCTCAGCGCATTATCATAAATATTTTTTACAGATCCATCAGTAATATCAAGATGATAATCATCGAACGGATTTTTGCTGGCAACCCGGTTAGTTGCCAGCATGGCTCTGTGATATTCCTCATGCAACCATCCGCCTCCTAAAGGAAACCCTCCGAGAACAAAAATACTCGAAACGGACAGTAATTGAGTAGTTATGACATTCCCCACTTTCCGTACAAATGTTTTGGGTTTAATGAGTTTGTTGGTTAAGATTTGACTACCCCATGCAAGTGTGTTTACAGCATCCAGATTAAGTTCAGTCGCCTGATACATACCTGGATTTTTTATCATACTGACAGCCCAGTCTCTGAACTTTGGTTTGCCATCCGAATTTGGCTTGCCAAAGTTGGCACCAGTGAAGGCTGCATTTTTCCAGTGATTGGCATCAATAACAGGCAAGTTATACCTCAATTTCGGATTGAAGGCATCAGATGTTTCTTTCTGTGCACACAGATTATATCCTGAAAGGAAATTTGCTGTAATGATCAGAATTATTCTACTCAAATCGAGCCATTTTTTTTTCATATTCCTTTCACCTTGTTCAAAGAGTTGCCACTAACGGTTTAGGATTTTGCGAACAGGCGGGTTTCAGGGTACATATCTCTCGGCCAGCTCTGAACTTGAACAGAAGCAAAAAGCTTCGAACTTACACGACAACCTGCCTGATGAAAAATCCGTGCTGCTGTTTTTTTATTCATACTCGCCCATTCTGAAATTATCTGCAGCGGTTACCTTATCCAGATAAATTATAGCATCGAACAGGCTATACAAGTTCAAGGACCAAATAGCAGATTTTTGTCTAATGAATGCAGAACCTGCCTCGTAATGTGCATGCTCCTTGTTTACAAAATCATTTAATTCTTTATAGGGATTAAGTTTGTCGAAGTCCAGAAAAAAACAAGGCGTGTGCAATTTGGAAAATTCATTGGTTAGATATCCTTTTTTGTAAGGTTTTACTATATTTGTTTTGATACGCCATGGTTCATATTTGAATATACTTTTAGTAAAACTGTAGGCTAGATAGAATAAATTTTTAGATTTCGGAGCATGTGCTACAAAACTACCTTCATTAAAACAAAAACCGATATTGAAATACTTGGCTCCATATGTTTTTTGAAGGTGTGTTCCCATCCAATTTCCCGTTTTAAAGTCATCGGAAAAGGAACCTTTTCCGATATGACCATTGTGCGCCCAAAGCATGATTTTTCCGTTACCATGATTTTCTCTGATCCATCTTATGTTGTTGGTCATGGAACTATCCCGAAAAGAATAGGCATTTTGAAATTCTGTAATTCGAAAGTAGGTCAACTTCTGTCTCAAAACTTCAATACACCGTTTTGCAAATTGAAAATCAGTGGATCCGCTCTGTATCAACGTTACCTGGTGTTCGGTTAGGTAGTTATATAAAATATCTGTTTTTTGAAGTCCATCAGTCTTTATCGAATCCAACTGAGTACTGTTTAGTTTTCTAAGAGCTAACACTGCTTCTCGATCGCCGTCAAATTTTGATACGAGTATTTTTTTATCAAAACCCGGAAATACTTTGGTTAGATAACATTCGAGCCACTCAACAGACGCAGAGGCACTTTGCATATCATAACCATAAAATTGAACTTTCCTTTCATTAGGTTGGGTGGAGTTATATAACCGCATCCATTCGATAAGATCCAGCACTTCCTGTGTCTTCCAAACCCAATAGCCAATTTTGAAAAGTGCCTCTTTGGCATTTCCCTCCCCAGTTAAAACATATTGATTAATATCATAGCATGCAGCAAAATTGGCCTCTATTCCAAATAATCGAACATCGTGATATGTAACCAGGTACTTGAAAAAATCAGCTTTCAATTGAAAAAATTCCCTCGTACCGTGAGTTGCCTCTCCCAAGCCAAAAACTTCTTTTTCTTTCAAGCAATCGTTCAAAAATACGAACTGATCAGCTACTTCATTTCCAGGGTTTAGCTGAATCGGCTGAATAAGGCTCCTCAATAATCTCTGATTTACACTATCCAATGATGGCCTTAAAGTATTGGAAGACCTATATGATACTGGATCTTCCGTCGGCAGATTAATAGCAACAGACACAGCAGAAAGTTCTGTAAACAGGAACCCAACAACAAAAAGACCAAGAAATGTTCGACTCATCCTTCTCATTTTATATTGAACTCATGGTTGCATAATTTGATCGCAACACAAAAGTCGCCTGATCCAACGGCGAAC
>CAZNNX010000231.1:0-3193 GCA_964574485.1 uncultured Saprospiraceae bacterium
ATTATGATGGTGGAATTTATAATAGTAACCAAACAAAATATGTGTTTAGAAATTTATATAAATCTACACAAGCTGGAGCATTACAAGAAAGTGCTAAGAATAAATTTCAGTTAAGAGGTCGATTTAAATCGGCAGGTGGTGATGGAATTTCTATTGGTGCATTCAATGTACCTCAAGGATCGGTTGTAGTAACTGCTGGAGGGAGAACATTAGTAGAAGGGGTAGATTATACAGTAAACTATCAATTAGGGAAAGTCCAAATATTGGATCCTTCATTACAAGCCTCTAATACTCCTATTGAAGTATCAGTTGAAAATAACGCTGTATTTGGACAACAAACCAGACGTTTTTGGGGTTTCAACGTAGAACATAAATTTAACGATAAATTTTTAATTGGTGCTACGGTATTAAATATGTCAGAGCGACCATTTACTACAAAATCAAATTATGGTCAAGAATCTGTAAACAATACCATTTTTGGTTTCAATACTAATTATTCAACCGAAGTTCCGTTTTTAACAAGATTGGTAAATAAATTGCCTAATATTGATACAGATGTGCCATCAAGTATTTCATTTAGAGGGGAATTTGCTTATTTGAAACCAGGAAGTTCAAAGACAGATCAATTTAATGGTGAAGCAACTACTTATATTGATGATTTTGAAGGATCTCAATCTACTATAGACATGCGTTCACCTCTCTCATGGTCATTAGCGAGTGTACCTTTAGAAGGGAATTTTGATGGAAACCCAACTGCAGAAGAACCAGCTGTTGATGTTTTGAGTGTAGGGTATAAAAGAGCAAAAATGTCATGGTATAATATAGACCCAGTTTTTTATACACAAAGACCTTCAGGGGTTAATGATGATGATTTATCTTTGAATAAAACACGACGAATATTTAGTCGTGAATTATATCCTGTTACCGATATAGTGCAAGGGCAAACAACCGTAATCAATACATTAGATTTAACTTATTTCCCAAAAGATAGAGGGCCATATAATTTTAATCCTACATTATCAGCAACAAATGAATTTACTGATGCTGATGCTCCAAATAACTGGGCAGGAATTATGAGGCCTATTAATTCAACAAATTTTGAACAATCAAATGTAGAATATATTCAGTTTTGGGCGATGGATCCATATTATGGGAATCCAGGTGATGTAGCTGATCCAACAAATTCTGGAAAATTGGTATTTAATTTAGGTGAAATTTCAGAAGACGTTCTGAGGGATGGAAGAAAATTATATGAAAATGGTTTGCCCGAAGTTAATGCATCTCAATCTACTGTTGAAACTGCATGGGGACAGGTTCCTGCCTCTCAATCATTGATTTATGCATTTGATACTTCAGAAGCAAACAGGGCAGTTCAGGATGCTGGATACGATGGTTTATTAGATGGAGATGAAGCAGTTAAATATCCTAATTTTGCAGGCCAACCCGATCCAGCAGCCGATAATTATCAATTCTATTTGAGTGCAACAGGAGATGTTATCAATAGATATAAAAATTATAATGGAAATGAAGGTAATTCACCAGTAACTGTAACGGATACAAATAGAGGGAATTCTACTTTCCCCGATGTTGAAGATGTGAATCGTGACAACACAATGAATACTATAAATGCTTATTTTAAATTTGAAGTACCTATTCAATATTATGCGCCTGGAGCTGTACCTGTTGGACAGAATTATATTGCCGATTCAAGGGAAGACAATAATGTTCAGTTGCCAAATGGGCAAGTAGGCAAAGTGCGTTGGATTTTATATAAAATACCCATTTTAGAGTTTACCAATGCCAATAAAGTTGGCCCAATTTCAGATTTTCGATCTATCCGATTTATGCGAATGTACATGACAGGATTTAAAGAAGAAGTAACGCTTCGTTTTGGAGCACTAGATTTAGTGAGAGGAGAATGGAGAAGGTATACTAGCTCTTTGGATGTTAATGATATTGATATTAATGATGATAATACAGGTTTTGATGTTGTAGCATTAAATATTCAAGAAAACGGTAATAGAACACCTGTAAATTATGTAACACCTCCAGGAGTTGTTCGGGAACAGTTATTCAACAATAATACTTTGATTAATCAAGACGAACAATCTCTATCATTAAGAGTGTATAAAAAAAATCCTTCGCTTTCTGGGTTAGGAGGATTAGAAACATCAGATGCTAGAGCGGTATTTAAAAATGTTAATGTAGATATGCGTCAGTTTAAAAAATTACGTATGTTTCTTCACGCTGAAGCTATTGAAGGTAACACAAGTGCCGATCGATTACAAGACGATGAAATGATTGCTTTTATTAGATTTGGTAATGATTTCACAGATAATTTCTATCAAGTTGAGATGCCATTAAAAGTTACACCGCATAACGCAAATTCCCCAGAAGCAGTATGGCCACAAGAAAACGAAATTGAATTGCCATTAGCGTTACTGACAAAGTTAAAGATATTAGCATTAGGTAACGATCCAGGAATAATTTATGATCCAAATGGAATTGGTTTTGTAGAGGAAGAAGCCATTGGTTCCTCCGAGAATAAATTGACATTAGGGATTAAAGGAAATCCAAATTTTGGATTAGTAAGAACCTTAATGGTGGGGGTGAAAAATAAAAATTCTGCTAATCCACTTCGAGGTGAAGTTTGGTTCAATGAGTTACGTATGTCAGACATGGACAATAAAGGCGGTTATGCAGCAATTGCAAATCTTGATGCAAAAATTGCCGATTTTGCAAGTGTTTCTGCAACAACAAGAGTAAGTACTATTGGGTTTGGTGCTTTGGAACAAGGACCAAATGACCGAAGTAGAGAAGATGTTTTTCAATATGACATTGTTACAAATGTTAATTTGGGAAAACTGCTCCCAAAAAAGTGGGGAGTAAACTTGCCGTTTAATTATGGAGTAGGAGAAGAAACAATAACCCCTCAATTTGACCCGTTTTTTCAAGATATTGAACTCAATCAATTATTAGATGTAACTAGTAATGCTTCTGAAAGAGCTAATATTGAAAATAGAGCAATTGATTACACAAAACGAACAAGTATTAATTTTATTGGAGTTAGAAAAGAGAAAAATCCAGAAAAGAAATCACATTTTTATGATGTTGAAAATTTAACGCTTTCTTATTCGTTGAATCAAACAGAACATCATGATTATGAAATTGAAAGTTTAGTAGATCAGCAAAA
>CAZNNX010000232.1:0-3163 GCA_964574485.1 uncultured Saprospiraceae bacterium
TTTTGGCTTGGGAAATTTACAAGTAAGTATTGTTCCTGTTAGCAACAATATTATTTCTGTAGGTAGTCCTGTTACTCATGTAATAAATCAGTTACAAACTCAATTTGATTCTATTACATATCAACTGAGTCCGGCTACGAACAGTGGTGATCCGGTAGTTTTTTTATTACGCATTGACAATTTAAACGGTTTGGTTTTTGAGGATACAATAACTAAAACTTTTGGAAATTTCAATCCTGTTTTTGTAGATAATGCGAATAATTTGAATAATTGGCAAAATCAAGGCACTGGTTCTGTTTGGAATACAACTACGCAGAGGTTTTATTCATCTCCCAGTTCAATTACAGATTCGCCCACAGGCAATTATGCAAATAACGCCAATACAACTTTGGTTTTAAGAAATACGATTAATTTGTATAATGCGATTGACGCTTCTTTTGGATTTTGGACCAGATTTGATTTGGAGAATGATTATGACTTCGTTCAGGTACTTGCTTCGGGCGACAATGCCGTATTTACGCCTTTATGTGGATTGTACACAAATGAGGGCACAGTTGATCAAAGATTGGGCGAACCTTTGTTTGACGGACAGCAGTTGAATTGGGTTCAGGAATCCATGTCCTTGCAATCTTTCCTGGGGGATTCTACCGTGTATATTAAGTTCAATTTAAGGAGTGACAATGCTGTTCGTGCCGATGGGTTTTATTTTGATGATGCTGTTTTAAATGTGTTGTACAACAATCCAACGGCAACTCAAACGGAGAGAAGATTTATTCCTTTGCTTGGTCAAAATTTTCCTAACCCTGCAGATTATCAATTATTTATTCCCATTGAAGGGCTAACCCAAACTGAAATAAGCAATTATACTCTTGTAATTACAGATGCCTTAGGTAGATTGATGCTATCTAAAAAATTAAATGAAAATCATAGGAATGGGATTCATATCGAAGTGGGCGATTGGCCTAATGGCAACTTTTTTTATACGCTAAAAGGAGAAGGTATTCAATCAACACCTAAAAAACTTCAAATAGTAAGATAATTTAAAGAGCCGCTTTTGCGGCTTTTTTTTATATTCTTGGTTACCTTTGTCAAAAATAAAACATGAATTATCTTACTTTGGAGCAAGTAGCAAGATCTTATGGAGATCGCGTTTTGTTCAAGGATTTAACATTATATATCAACCAGGGAGATAAAGTTGCCTTAGTAGCCAAAAATGGAACCGGAAAAACTTCTTTGCTACAACTTATTTCAGGATTTGAACCTGCTGATCAGGGAAAGGTTTGGTTGCATCCACATATTAAAACTGTTTTTTTATCTCAGGATCCCAACTTGAATCAAGACCTTTCCGTTTTTGAGGAAGTTTATACTTCGAGTAATCCTATAGTTAGAGCAATTTCTCATTACGAACATTGCATGAAGACAAATGATGCCTCTTTACAAGATGCAATTATGGAAATTGACCGTCTCAACGGATGGAATTATGAAGCGAAAGTAAAGCAAATCTTATCTGTTTTGGAGGTGGATTATCTTGATCAGAAAATTCATTCTTTGTCTGGCGGGCAAAAAAAAAGGGTGGCTCTTGCCAAGGTATTGATAGATGAACCCGATTTTCTTATTTTGGATGAGCCCACGAACCATCTTGATTTAGAGATGATTGAATGGCTGCAAGATTATTTAAAACAATCTAAAATAACTTTGTTAACTGTAACTCACGACAGATACTTTTTGGATGCAATATGCAACCAGATTGTAGAATTAGATCAGCAACAATTATTCAAGTACCAGGGATCTTATACACAATATTTGGAGAAAAAAGCAGAAAGAGAGGCAAACAGACAGGTTGTCTATGAAAAAAATAAAAATTTATACAGAAAAGAATTGGAATGGATGCGTAGGCAACCACAGGCTCGTGGCACCAAAGCCAAAGCTCGGATTGATGAATTCTATGAAATTGAAGAAAAGCTAAAAAATAAAACGGAGGAGGATTCCCTTTTTCTTGATATTCAAATGACCAGATTGGGTTCTAAAATTCTGGAATTACATAATGTTTCCAAGTCTTTCGAAAATAAAAAACTATTTTCTGGAATTGACTACAAATTTACCTCCAGAGACCGTTTAGGAATTATAGGGAGAAATGGAACAGGCAAATCAACTCTTTTGGATATCATCACGCAAAAAATTCTACCAGATACAGGAAAGGTAATACATGGCGAAACATTAAAAATTGCCTATTACACCCAGAAAGGGATGAAGTTGAAAGAGGATAAAAAAGCGATTGATGTTGTTAAGGATATTGCGGAATATATTCCCATGAATGGTGGCAAAAAACTGGCAGCTTCTCAATTGATGGAGCGTTTCCTTTTTGACGGGCCCAGGCAACAGACTTTTGTTTCTAAACTGAGTGGGGGAGAAAAAAGAAGATTGTATTTACTTACTCTTTTGATAGAAAATCCTAATTTTTTAATTCTTGATGAACCCACAAATGATTTAGATATTTTCACCTTACAAGTATTGGAGGATTTCTTACAATATTTTCCTGGTGCAGTACTCTTAGTGACCCACGACAGATATTTTATGGATAAAATTGTAGACCATGTTTTTGTTTTGGGAGAAGATCAGTTAAGAGATTTTCCAGGCAATTATTCCGACTATAAGTCTTTCAAAGAAGAATTGAAATCAAAAGGTAATTCAGGTGAAGGTCAATTAAAGAAAAATCAGGAGCAACCCAAAGAAATAAAACAAATAGATCGGAAGGAATTAAAAAAGATTGAGAAACAGATCCAAAAATTAGAAGAGGAAAAAAATGAGATAACTTCAATGTTTGAATCTGGCAACTTAAGTTCTGATCAAATTATGAACCTATCTCAAAAATTGCATGAAATACAAAATCAGCTGGATGAGAAAGAAATGCAATGGCTAGAGATGTCTGAGTAGTTGCGTAGAAAACATCTTTTTAGAAACCACTGGCAGCTGCAAAACTTTAATTTTGAGAAAATCAAGACCTCGCTTTTCAACTTGTCTGATTGTTTGCCAATAAATGTTTGACCAAATGAAACATTTGCTGAAAACAAAAATATCAATGTCAGAATGATAATTTTCATTGTAGTCTGTCTTTGATATTTTTGTTTTCAATGAACAGTTGGTCGCCATAGTCAATTCTATG
>CAZNNX010000233.1:0-3146 GCA_964574485.1 uncultured Saprospiraceae bacterium
CTTTTGGCTCTTCATCCTTGGATTCGTGATCGCCCATATTTTTAGCTTTCTCCTCCAGGTCCTTTTGAAGTTTTTCAGCATCCTCTTCAAAGTTAGAAGCGGATATTTCAGTTTCTTTTTCTTCGGCTTTTTTGTTGTTATCACAACTAATAACGGCTAAATGAATGAAAACTAGCAGGGATAGTAAAATTGATTTTTTCATTGAATTGACTTTTTAAATTAGGTTAGTTATTGAAATAATAGAATAATATCAATTGAATAAACACAATCAAATATATCATTTGTCAAAAGATAGACTTAATGAATGACGTTTCATTTCTGTTTCATTTGTGCATTACACCTCCCATCTCTATTTATATCAGTATATTAGCAGCATGTTATACTACCTAAAAAGGGCGCTGGAAAACAAAACGGGATTAGGTTTAAATTCCGTAAAAGCCTACAGAATGATGGAAAAAATTCTCTATGAGAAAGGCTTTTTTGTATCCTATAGTACCTTGTACAGGATGTTTTCTGTCAGTAAATACCAGGTCAATCCCCGATCCGAAACCTTGAATTTGCTCAGCCGTTTTCTCGGCTACAAAAGCTATGAACACTTTGAGGAAGAGCATTATTCAGAAGACAAATATCAGGAAACCTTCTTTTCCAATGAAATTGCCTTCAAAGGTTTTTTGTTGAACAATGAAATCTCAGCTGCTTTAGAACTTTATGAAGAGATCAAGGAAGGCCCTTCCGAATTTTTATTTGAATTTGCTCAAATTCTGGGAAAGCAGCTTTTCAATAAGGAAAATCTCCATCAGAAAGAGTTGGAATATCTACTGAATAATGAAGTTAAAGCCCCCTTTTTTATGGAATTTTTTGTCTATGAAGATGATCCCTTCGGACATTTTCAATGGGCTATTGAAAATCTTCATCGAAATACTTCTGATAGTACTGAGCAAAACCTGTATACCAGTCTTTTTACCAACAGAAAGAAAATGCTGCAAGGCGAAAAGTTTGAAATTCCGGAAATCATTGATCAAAAACTGAGCTTTCATCTACTGGCCAGACATTACGAACTGGAGCTTTTGAAAGCCTATTCCATAAAACGGAAAGACCTCTCCAAGTACCTTTTGGACAAAACAGATGAGTTGATCGATCAGATTCTTCTAAGGAATAATGAATATGAAAAACTGGTTCTCATTGGGAGATGGAACAGAGCAATGGTATATACCAATACTTATCTCAATCTAAAGGGCCATAGCGAATGGCGGCAGCTTTCTCTATCAGCATTCAACAGCAGTATAGAAAATCTGGAATTCAAAGCACCCGTCTATGCCTTCCTGAAACTCTGTTTCGGGCTGGAACTTCCTTTGGATTTTTACAAATACAATCGATGGGAAAATGCCGTACTGGAGTCCCAACTCCTGATATCTAAAGCGCTGGGTAATCAAAAAGCGGTGGAGAGTTACAAGAAGATTCTGAAGATTAGTCTGGATATTTGAGGGGGGAAACTATATCTAAATACATATAATTACAATTATTTTATCTTTTTTGTATGCTTTTGCATATAATATGATATATTTGTGTCAAATTATATTTAATTGCATATAATGGAAAACTTATCCACATTCGTCAAAAAGAGAAGAAAAGCCTCCAATCTCAATCAGGAAGCCTTTGCCAACAAAGCCGGAGTAGCATTGACAGTCATTCGAAAAATTGAACAGGGAAAAACCAATATGAATCTGGACAAGGTCAATCTAGTCTTGATGATGTTTGGTTATGAATTGGCGCCAGTTAAATCAAAAGTCATTGTAAATGAGGAGCGCTAAGGTTTTTTACAAAAATAATTTTGCCGGAATCATCAGTGAAACGGATGATGGCGAATATATATATCAGTATCTGGATGACTATGTCAGGGAACATCCAAATGATTTTATCTGCTTTGGAATGCCAGTCAGCTCAAAACCATACAAAGACAATCGGCTTTTTCCCTTTTTTGATGGATTGATACCCGAAGGTTGGTTGTTGGATATAGCTTCCAAAAACTGGAAAATTAATCAGAATGATCGCATGGGTTTATTATTGGCATGTTGTCAAAATTGTATTGGAGCTGTAAGTGTTGAACCAATAAAGGAGGAAGATGAGCAATAAATGTTTGTATTGTTACAAGGACCTAAACAGAGAGGGAGATTTTCATAAGAAATGTTCCAGATCTTTTTTTGGCATGGATGAATCGCCATTGATAGATTATTCTATTGATCAGATGGACGAACTTGCCAGACAGGTAGTTCAGCGGAGTATTGCTGTTCCGGGAGTACAGGCAAAATTGTCGATGTCACTGATAAAAGAATTAAAAAACCATAGCCATTCCAGGTTAACAGTTGTAGGGGCATTAGGGGGTCAGTATATTTTTAAACCGCCTTCAGATCTTTACAGAGAGATGCCCGAAAACGAACATCTCAGTATGCGATTGGCAGAATTATTTGGCATTCCGGTAGTACCTTCCTCTTTGATTCGTCTCTCTTCAGGAGAGTTATCCTATATCACCAAAAGGATTGATAGAAAAGCATCGGGGGATAAAATTCACATGATGGATATGTTTCAGATTACGGAGGCATTTGACAAATACAGATCATCGATGGAACGCATTTCTAAGGCGCTGGATAATTATTCTTATAAGAAACAAATGGATAAAATTCTTTTGTTTGAGATGACTGTTTTTTGCTATCTGATTGGAAATAATGACATGCATCTGAAGAATTTTTCGATGATAGAGGATGCCTATGGTTGGTGTCTTGCACCTGCTTATGATTTGTTGAATGTGAAAATTCTTATTCCTGAGGATGAGGAGGAACTGGCATTGACGCTATCTGGAAAGAAAAGAAAATTCAAAAGAGAACATTTTGTAGAATTTGCTCAAGGTATGGGACTTAGTGAGAAGCAGATTCAAAATGTTTTTCAAAGATTTATTAAGGGAAAAGTAGCCGCAAAGGATTTGATCAATCATTCCTTTCTTTCTGAAGAGATGAAAAAGAGTTATTTGGAATTGATGGAGGAGAGGTATGCGCTTTTAGTGAAATAAAAAAAGCAGGTCCCCTCCTGCTTTTTTTCTGATTATTTATTGACACTATACCTAATATCTGGTGTACCATCTTTTTTTAGGG
>CAZNNX010000234.1:0-3128 GCA_964574485.1 uncultured Saprospiraceae bacterium
CCACTCACACTCATCATTGTCAATTGTAGCATTTGCAGTGTCAACCCATTGGAATGTTAGGCGATCCAGAGACGTTAACACTGGATTAAAATTAATTGGGTTCTGGACCAAAACTGTAGCATAGTTTCCAAAAGGGGCAAGCAACAACTTCGCAGCATACTGATTGGTGGCTCCCGTGGGTTCGTGTGTAATAGACAAGTCTTCCCGAGCACATGTATCCATTCGGTTCATTGTAAATTCATTGTTCATACGTAGATAAATAAAGTCTTCCAAAATTTTGAAGAAGGATGTTGCTCTTTGAACTGTACTGTAAGGAGTATCAACTTTCGCAAACCCTAAATTGTATCCTAATCCCCAATCATCATCCAGGGCTCTCCGTTGCGGCGTCAAAGCGCTTTCCCACAAAATACTAAATGTCAATGATTGTGTAAAGTTGTCACGCTGAAGCACATAGGAAGGTAAGATATTTCCTAAATATTGTTGGATCCATGCTCGCAAGTTGGATAGGACATTTCCTGTGATCGCGTTCAAAAGATTTGCATTGCTGAGTCCGCTTGTATAAAAATTTTTGTATTGGATCATAAAGTTACTGAATCCTGTAAAAGTCAAATTGGATCCACCGAACCCTGGCACAGAATTGTTTCCAAAATTGGATGTAAGCTTGAATCCATTATTGTAAAGAAGCAATGCGGCAAAATAAGAAGGATTGACTAAGGCAGAACCACTCAAATCCACCAAAACAGTTTTTTCAGCTTCCTGCATCAAATCAAAAATAGAGATAAATCCAAAATCATACCGACCAGGAAGATAGAATCGTGTTAAACAATTGAATTTTTCTGTTGGACTGTATCCACGAATCGCAAGATAGCTGAAGGAATTTGGATCGTTGTTATTAAAATTTGTAGATCTTGGCAATTCAATATTGTTAAGATACGAGTAAAAGTAATATCCAGAACTCACATCAGAGCTAACGAAATTGCTGGATTTTTCAAAAGCAAATTTTCCAGAGATATCCAGAAGCATTTTGGTGTAACTTTTATAGAAAAACATGGATGTATGCGAATAATCAGGGTAATTGGTCAAATCGGTTGTATTTGTAATAGGACTGGAGGAATTTGCTGTTTTTGTGAGATTGATTTTCATGTTGGGATAGAAAACCTGCCAACCATTTTCAATCAATGTGATATCTCCAGCATCGTTTGCCCCGAAGTTGCCTAAGAAATAGTAATTGGAAGCTGGCGGTGTAAATACTGTAAAATAATTGCTTGCTCCTACAAGCTCTGATATTGTGTTATAAAAGAAAGGTGCAATCACTTTTTTCTTTCCGCCTGTTGAAAAGTTTGCGTCAAATGCGTAAGGTGCCTGATTTGTAAGGATGGTTGGATTGGAATCAAAAAGATAGGGTCCTGCTGGATACCCAGGATATTGATCAACAATATTCCCTTGAGCATCTGACCAGTAGGGGAAAAAAGAGTTTGATAGATTGAAATAAGGCTGAGGTATATCTGTGGCACCCCAAAGATCCTTTCCAGCTGAGCCGATTAAAATCTCGCCACCAGGTCCAGTAACCATTTGGGAAATTGTTGTAATTGGATTTCCGCTGACATCATTCAATGTCGGTGAAATTTTTGTGGTAGTTGCAGCATATAATGAATACTCAGCATTGGAGAAAAGTAAGTTGGATGATGAAATGTAATAAACTGCATCATTGGAGGAGGTTCGGAGGAAAACGATTCCATTTTTGTAATAATTCACATAAGTAAAGTTACTTGGTGTCCCTACAAACTGGTAAATGACAGTACCTTGAGCAAATCCTATGGTACCATTGGATCCATTGGACGGTTGTGTGATATCAAATGCGTACAAATTGGAACCCGTGTTGACAGGAGTATACCAATCATATTGATCATAAGGGAGAACATACATCATGTTGGAACTTACATCCATTGTAATTGAAATACCAGTATCACCTTGGTAGATGAAACTGCCGCTACCACCATATCCACCACCACCATATCCACCACCAGAATACCCAGTATTATCAAAGATATAATTTCCGTTAAACCCCCTTACATAATAAACGTTTTCAGGAGTATTGTTTAATCCTGTCTGAATTTGTATTGTAGGACTACCGCCATAGTTTGCAGGGTTTACACCAGCGGGTGTGGTAAAGACACATGCCCAGCGATTGGAATTATTTAATACATATTTCACAGTGCTCAAATTAGGTGTAAGATTGAAAAACCCTCCTGTGTAAATTAATATCTTTGGACTACTCCAGCCTGCAGTGAATTCATAAATGAATAAGTTGGATTGAGACAAAAAAGGTGATGCTGTAGAATCACCACTAATCCAAAGATTGGAGTTGAACGTTGTGAGTCCAGTTGAATTTGCCCAAAAATAGTTTTGTGTATTGAGTACAAATGTAATTCCAGGTGGTGTAGGCGGCACAATATTGGCATTTACTGTTTTTCTTCCATCCAAGGAGGGATTGGATAATGAAAATGCACGAGTTCCTATGGGATTTGTCAAATCATAATACATAAACACATTTTGATTGGAACCAGTGTTGATATTGGAAAGCGAAAAGATCTGAGCATCCAGGTACTGATTGGAAGCGTATCCCCAAAGCTTGTTCTTTGTAAATCCAAGAATACTGAGGTTGTTCACTCCCCAGTTGATTGTACCAGATGTCTTACTTACTGTCATAGAGTTTGAATCATTCAGATTCAACCGATAATTTTTTAATCCAGAAGGATCTTGGAAAAAATCACCAGGTTTTTTGTAGTGGATTAGCTGAGTTCCAATGCCTGCGGAAAGTTCATATTGACTCTGATAAATATTGTTGTTTGTGGGGAAATAACTTGGATTGTAAGCGGGTTTTAAGACAGGAAACACCATATCTCTTCCTGTGGGTGCTGCTGTACCAAAATAGGTAGATGTAGTTGTGGGATTTGTAACTTCAGGATAAGGAACAAGGCTTCCTGCTAACAAATACATATTGGTAACATTGTAACTGACATCAAACGCAATCATAGAATAAAGGGAAGCAACATTATTAATGAGGGTATTGGACCCAGGACTGAAGCCAATCAATTGTGTATTGGAATTAGATGTAAGCATAGAAG
>CAZNNX010000235.1:0-3121 GCA_964574485.1 uncultured Saprospiraceae bacterium
AGTTGGTTGCCATACCATTTTCAGTAAGCATGTCTTCTTGTCTTAAAGCGTCTACGAATTTCATAATTACGTTTGTTAAATTATACTAATTATACGAACGTTCAAATTATTGTTTCAAAAAAATTTAAAAAATTTACGATATTGAATCCGGATCTGCCCATTCAGGACCTGCAAGTATTGCAACAATTTCGGTATGTGTGTATGGACCTTGCTTAGTTGTAAGAGCTTTAATACTCTCTGGTATATAAGGTTCTATGTTTAATTCGACCGAAATTTCAGATTCTATTTCTGTTATTTGGCCATTTTCATCTAATTTAGGTTGATTTAATGTCAAATCAATTGAATCAGAAACTATTCTACCTTCCCATTTGACAAAAGCTTTGGTATTATCATTAGATTTTCTAAGTGTTTCAGCTGAAGTTTGTAATACTTCATCAAAATTAATTAATTCAACTTCGCTGATATTAAAAACCATGTATTGTCTACTTTCCATATTATATTAGATGATTTTATAAACCATATCTATTTTTGCACGCGTTAAAGTTTCGTAATATTTCATCATCCGAGAGTGCTCTTTTATAAACTCTAAATTGTGAAAAAGATCCTTTATACGGATTAGAGCCTCCACTATATGTACTTAAGCCAAAACCATTAGTACCGCGACCCATACCGCTATTATGAAAATCAAAGTTTGGATTACCATCAATATAAACTCCGTTTCGATATGTTCTTAACGATCCACTGGTACCGGTAGTATTTCTAAAAACCCATGTAAAAAGATTCCATCTATTATTTTCCCAGTTACCCATTCCTCCTGGATAATCTCCACCTGGACTTCCTGGGAAATAGTGAGATCCCATACAGTCATAATGGCAATAAAACATAGGACCATAAAAACCATTAGTACCCATAGATAATATTCCATAAGAGGCTCCCTGATCTAATCCATTATGATAGAATGCTAATTCTAAAGTAAAATCAGAATGTCCTCCGGGTAGGGTAGTGTTTCCAATCCAGTCATCGACACCATCACAAATTACTGATTTTACTCCTTCTGTTAATCCAAATCTAGCACCATTATATAAAGTGGCATGGTGATTACCACCACTTAAATCATACCATACTGTGTTTTGTGATCTTGAGCCAGCAACAAATGGAGTTAAACCAGTTGCTTGTTCTACTTGAATATTAGCAATATCTACCTTCATATCTCCAGAAGATGGGAACCAATAAGATATTATTGCATTATGTGTAGGTGTAAATGTATATGAGTTTCTTACCCATTCTCCAACTCTTCCCCATGTGATTCCTGTACTATAATAACTGTACCCTGCTGGTCCGGAATAGTTATAGTTTTGAAAGCTGATACTTTGGCCAACTGCAGATGGAGAAGCTGCTCTTGCATAAAATGAAACTGTTGTTGGAACTCCTATTTGTAATGGAGCATCAACACCATATGCCATACCATCAGTTGCATCCGATCTGAACCAGTGTAGACGAATACAATCAGTTACTGGCATTCCAGCAACATTAAATCCGCCTGGTATAATTTCTTTAACAAGTGCTGAATTAGGCTGGTGAGGATTTCCAAACCATCTAGTTGGAAATGAAGAAGCATTAACTGAAACTCTCTGATCTAACCAGAATGAGTCATGTACTTTAAATCTTCCAGTTGCAGGATTTAAATATCCTTGAGATCCATCTTGTGAACCATTATACTCATGTAAACTAAATTGAGTATCTGAGATTTTCTTAGCCAAATATTGAGTACCTGCTGTTAATCCACCTCCTGTTGTTTGTGGGTTAATTACATCAAAAGATCTAATTGGATGAGCACTTACCGTTGTAACTATATTATTAGAAACTGATGCGATTGCAGGAATATCCCAGTATTGAGCACATCCATTATTTCCACAATATTGATTGGTATTATATGTACCCCATCCATTTCCATATGTTGGATATGAATTAACAGATGGATTAGGAATTAAATTAGTCGTTGGTTCGCTATTAACAAAACTAGAAACATATTCAGCATCAAGATTTAATATTAATCCATCAGTGACTATATTTTCAATATCTTTATTTAGTACAACTATATCTGCTTGACTTGCTGCCCAAGTTAATGCAGCGCTAGCACTGCCTGAATTTGCTCCTAAAGCATTAAGTTTGCCAAGTAATTCAATATCGTTTCTTGCAGCAAAAACACCGTTTGGTTCGTATATTGTATAACCTGAAACTCCACTAACAATTGGTATATCAGCACCATTATAGAAACCAGTTACCGAGCTTGGTCCATCTCCTATGTTATTTGGAGTTGTATCAATTGCCCAGTTGCCTTTAAAAATAGAATTAGCCTCTGATCCTGTCTTGTTTCTTTTGAATTTATTTGACATTAAAACCCGAATCTTTTCTTTTATATATTTTAAAAACAAAGAGTGCTTTTAAAATTATCTCTTATTTCCTCTTCGGGGTTTATTGAACTTTTTGTTGTTTTTACCAAAATTATCTTTCATTTTTTTAATTTTGGTTTTGTTTTCTTTGGCTTGATTATCATCTTGCCAATCGCTGTCAAAATCGAAATCTTTACGCGGTTTCATGGTTTTTAATCTTGTACTTCTTTTTGTAATATGCAATGCAACTTGAACCTACACAAACCTCATCAAACACATATTCATATGGCAGAAGAGGTTTGCGCTTGTTTGTTGAAATAATATCATCGACTAAATGATTTGTAAAAACTATCATCTTGTGGGTCTTCGCCCTCTCTGATACTCGGTAAACTACCACTACTGGCGGTTTGCTGTTCTTTTCTTCCATAGAATTTTCTGTTTTCATCTTTTATCCAAGTTGGTTCATCCCAATAACAAAAAAACCAATTAGATTGCTTTTTGTCCTCCAACGGACTCAGCGATGAGTGACTTTCCACGACGAATACGGTTTTTAATGGTTTGTAACGGCAAATTGTATTTAACAGCAAGATCCTCATATTTGATTTTATTAATCAAACGGTCGACAACGATGTCACGGTAAATTGGCTTCAATTTTTCCATTGCACGAATACAATTATCATAACGAGCTTGAAGTTCATTATCTTCTTCAAGGAAATCAATTTCAGTTT
>CAZNNX010000236.1:0-2785 GCA_964574485.1 uncultured Saprospiraceae bacterium
CTCCAACAAAACCACTTAATACACCAGCCAAAAGTCCGATTGTAATAAGAATTAAAATGGTTTGAGTAGTCATACTATCAACAAAAATACAATTGTTTACACGATTTCACCAATACTTTTAAGATATGTTTTTAATTGATCTTCATTTTCCTTTTTGATTATCAATAATTTATCTCCTGAATCAACAATAATATAATTAGTTAATCCATCAATGAGAATTTTCTTAGACTGAGACGCAATAACTAGGTTATTGGTAGCATTAAAAAAATGAGCGTCAACATTAATTAAAGAATTCCCCAATTCATTGCTCGATGTTTTTTCACTCAAACTTCCCCAAGTTCCTAGATCACTCCAATCGAAATCTGTTAAAACCACTGAGATTCGATCTGACTTTTCCAATATTGCATAGTCAATTGAAATATCTTGACAATCTGAAAATGCCTTTTCCAATTCACTAATTTCAGTGGAAGAACCAATTGAAATTCCCTGAAATAATTGAAATAACTCAGGCTGGTATTCTTCAAAAGCCGATAGAATTGTTGAGGTTTTCCAAATAAAGATTCCGGCATTCCAATAAAAATTTCCTGCATTAATAAATTCCTTTGCTTGCTCTAATTGTGGTTTTTCACGAAACTGAATAACTTTTGCAACTTGACCCGCATTTCTATTAATAGATGAATCAAATTCTATGTATCCGTATCCTACGTCAGGACGTGTTGGATGAATTCCAAGTGTGAGCAATTTATCTTGTTGTGCCTCATTGACTGCAATGTCCAATTGCTCATGAAATCGGTCTTCTTGTAAAATCAGATGATCAGATGGGGAAATTACCAATGTTGAATTTGGGTTTAACTTTTGAATTTTTAATGCCGCGTATAATACACAGGGCGCCGTGTTTTTTCGTTGAGGTTCACAAATAATTTGTTCATCTCTTAACATAGGCAAGTGTTCTTTTACCAACGAGAAATAGGATTTATTCGTGAGAATATAAATTTGCTCTGCTGGAATTTGCTTGTTTAATCGTTCAAAAGTTAGTTGAAGTAAAGATTTTCCTAATCCTAAGATGTCCAAAAATTGTTTTGGTTTTTCTTCGGTTGACATAGGCCAAAACCTACTGCCAACTCCACCTGCCATTATCAGTCCAAATAAATTTGATTTTTCCATGGTTATGCAATTTTAACTTTGGCAATGCCACTTACCAAATAATTTCGTTTCGTTTCAATTTCGGTGCAAAGAAATCGTTTTCTGCGCAATTCTCCTTTATAAAAAACTTTATTTTGTAACAAAAATTGAGTGCCAGTTGGAAGACTTTCCAACAGCCTATAATTTTCGGTATCTAGATCAAATTTTGCTAGTTCTCGGGATAAATGAATATCGCTGCATGAAGATGCTTTTAAATTATGTAATGACTTTACGAGTGCTGCCCGCACATTAACAGGAAATTCCTCGTGGTAAATTATTGGTTCTAACAACAATTTGAATTCATTTTTCCATTCTGTGCCGTGAGGATTAACCTTGTTAGTGTATTTTTCAAATGTTATATGATGAGCAAATTCGTGCAAAGTAGTAATTAAAAAAGAATAAGGATTAAGATTTCCATTCACTGTTATTTGTGGAAGTCGACTTGAATTTCCTGGTCTAAAATCACCTAATTTAGTAGTGCGCGGTGCTACAATTTTAAAACGAACTTTATGATTTTGAAGCAATCGAGTTATATTTTCAACAAATGCTTCAGGGACATATTTAGATAAGATTTTCTGAAAAGCAAATTGTTTTTCTTCAATAGACATACGTCCAAAAATAAGAATATTATTCATTTATCGTGAAAAAAATAGTTTTTTGAAACAGTGTAAATTAAATAAGCCTTAAATTAGCGCTTATGAAATGGCTAGAAGGATTTGGAAAGTATTTTATAATGTTGACCATTATCTTTCGTATGCCGGAAAAATTTTCAGTTTTTCGCAAACGGATGTTTGATGAAATTGAGTTAATTGGGATTAATTCTATACCACTTGTTGCCCTTATGTCGGCATTTATAGGAGGGGTTATCTCACTACAAACAGCCTCAAATATGACCAATCCATTACTTCCTACATACACTGTTGGTTATATTACTCAGTCAAGTACAATTTTGGAATTCTCCCCAACAATTATTTCTCTTATTTTAGCTGGTAAAGTGGGCTCAAATATTGCTTCAGAAATTGGCACCATGCGGGTCACTGAACAAATTGATGCTCTTGAAATTATGGGAGTAAATTCATTGAACTTTTTAGTTTTTCCAAAAGTAATTGCAGCTGTATTATTTTTTCCAGTACTAGTAATTTTTTCAATGGGGTTAAGTTTAACCGGTGGTTGGATTGCTTTGGTTTTATCAAATTTATCTTCAACTGACACGTATGTTTATGGAATCCGCTACTATTTTGAAATGGGGAATATTTGGTATGCACTAACCAAATGTATTGTTTTTGGATTTATTATTATTACCATTTCTTCTTACTATGGCTATTATGTAAAAGGAGGCTCATTAGAAGTTGGAAGATCAAGCACGCAAGCAGTAGTTAGCAGTAGTGTAGCAATATTAATTGCTAATTTCCTATTAACTCAAATGATCCTACTTTCATGATTGAGGTTAAACACGTAAATAAATCTTTTGGCCAAACCCAGGTTCTTCACGATATATCTACCAAATTTGATAAAGGAAAGGTCAATCTCATTATTGGCCAATCAGGACATGGAAAAACTGTTTTAGCTAAATGTATTGTTGGTTTGCACGAGGTTGATTCCG
>CAZNNX010000236.1:2795-3088 GCA_964574485.1 uncultured Saprospiraceae bacterium
ACGTGATTTTTGTCAAATGAATCGCGTACAACGTACAGCAATTCGTCAGGAAATCGGTATGTTATTTCAGGGATCAGCCTTATTTGACTCCATGACAGTCGAGGAAAATGTTATGTTTCCATTGGTTATGTTTAAAAAAATGACCAAAAAGGAAATGTTGGATCGGGTTAATTTTTGTTTGGAAAGAGTAAATTTAACAGGACGGAATAAATTATTTCCCTCAGAATGTAGCGGTGGAATGCAGAAACGAATTGGTATTGCTCGTGCTATAGCAATGAATACAAAGTATTTAT
>CAZNNX010000237.1:0-3086 GCA_964574485.1 uncultured Saprospiraceae bacterium
ATCGCAAATATTTATAATGTATCCTAAAAATCCTTTAGTGGTTATTTTTTTCCCCTCATTTTGTCCCCAGCTACAAAGGGCATTGATGACGGGAATCAAGCTTTTACCCAGTTCGGACAAACTGTATTCAACTTTTGGTTTTACACCACCTTCGTATACTTCACGATGAATAAGTTTGCTAAGTTCTAGTTCTTTTAATTGCTCTGTGAGTACCTTTCTGGATATAGTAGGAATATATAGCGCCAACTTTCCAAAACATAATTTTCCTCCCATCAGGCAGTATATAATTATAGGTTTCCATCTGCCTCCTATGATGCTCATAGTGTGTACTACCGGGCAATCGGTAGGGTTTTCAAAAATTCTTGATTGCTTCATTATACGTTACTTTTGTGTAACCACTTTTTTTGATTTGAAATAATTTAGATTTTTAAAGGTAGCTATAATAGAATATCTTTCCACTTTTAAACAAAAAATAATAATCATGTCAAAAACAAAATCAATAATTGGTAAATGGGAGAGTATTGACAATGAAGTCAGACCAAACCCATGGGGTGGTAAGTATTATCTGCGCCGTTATTTTAAAAACACTGAGAATGAGGCACACGGAACGCTTATCTTCTTTACCGACGAAACCTGTACTAGCAAAAACATTACAGTGGAAGTAATAGGGCCATATCATTTTTTAAACAATTCAGCAACTGTTGAGGGTGCATTAGAAACAGATTTTGAATTTACTAAGATCGCAGTTACTCCACATTCACAGGCAATGGTGGATATGTTGAATAGTATGCCTGCAGCTTATCTGAATAGCTGGGAGGCAGATCTTCGACAGGAGGTAAGCTCTGTAGGTCATGGTATTATGGGAATGGTGATAGGCGAGTACAAAGAGTATGATCTGACAAAAGTTGAAGGAGATTTACTTTTCTATGGTGAAAGACCCTCTGATGGTTCCGCCCCCGATAACATCGGTAAAAGAGCCAATTCCTTACAGGTTCCGTTGAAAAAAGTGGAAGAATTCAGTGTAATAATTTAAAGTTTATGCATCTAAAACCCATTACGACAATTTTAAAAATCAGATACAAAGAAGGTTGTAAGGATGAATGTTTGCAATGGATGCTGGAAACTGCATCTGTTGCTTCTTCATTTGAAGGTTTCCTAGAAAAAAACATAAGCATCTCGGTTGAAAATGAAAGGGAATTGCTAAATATTTTTACTTTCAGCGATAATGAGTCGCTACAGAAATGGGAAAGTTCTGAGCAAAGGTTGGTGCAAACAGTTAAAGGTAATGTTTACTACGAGGCAATCACGCAAAAAACTCAATTAGGGGGTCTGGAATTTATGTTCCCATCAACAAAAAATCCCAAACGATGGAAAATGGTAATAGTCACGGTATGTGTGATTTTTACCCTGCTCAATACTTTGGTCCCGATCTTACAGCAATTATTTATCATAATGCATTTGCCCTATCTTCTTAAAAGTTTGCTGGGTGTAGTTATAATGGTGGGTCTAATGACATATATTATATTACCTTTTTTGTCAAAATTATTATATAAGTGGTTAAAAAGTTAACAACTTTAAATTATTCCTTTGTAAAGGTTTCAAAGTAAACGCCCTTATCTGTTTCTATCGCAATGATATATAAATCATTAGTTAGGTTTAAAAGTGAAATACTATTTTGATATTCTTGCATTAGCAGGGCACCAGACTTGTTAAAAATTTTAATGGAAAGAATTTGTTGATTTGATGCTTCTATGTTCAGCATATCTTTGGTTGGATTGGGATATATGCAGAATTTTTTTTCAGGTTCATTTTTGATATTTAAAGGAATGCTTACAGCATCTAAAAGCATTTTTCCAGCAACCAAAAACGCCTGAGAAGGAAACTGATTGATTAATACACAAATGACTATGCCCGTAGCCGTGTCGTACATCATAGTTGAGTTGTAGCCACCCCAAATGGATCCGCCATGATACCAAACTGTTCTATTATTTACGGTATTTTGAGCTATTCCTGTACTATAATTTCCGCTGCCAACAAAAGTAGTTAATTCAGACATTGATGCAGCTGATAATACTTGACCATTCATTAGAGAATTATACCATTGTAGCATTTCCCCTGAAGTCGAATACATTCCTCCAGCTGACCATGCAGCACTATTGACAGAGGTTCTTGGAATATTGAAATTGTTAAAATTATTCTGCCATGGATGTGCAATTCTACCATTTATAGTTTCATAAACATCAATAAAAGTGCTATCCAAACCTAATGGGTTTAAGATGCTGTCTCTTAGTAGCTGAGCATAGCTTCTTCCGCTTGCCGCTTCTGCAATCATGGCAGCCAACAGATAGTTTGAATTACAATATTCCCAGCCGTTACCCGGTGTAAATGTCGGGGGACCAGCCCAGCCCATAAGTTCTGTTGCTGTAAAAATGCGTGTAGGGTCATTTAGCATAGAATCAGAATAACCAGGTACTGAGGTTACATCATCGATTCCGCTTGTGTGATTGAGTAATTGTCTGATTGTAATATTCCTATCTATATTGTTGAATGTTGGCAGGTATTCATGTAATGAGTCTTCAAGGTTAATCAGGTTGTTTTCGGCTAGTTTTAGCATCAAAACACCTGTAAAGAGTTTTGTATTGCTTGCTATTCCAAATTGCATATCAGAACCAATTGGTACTCCCGAGTGAGAGATACCACTCACTCCTTGCCAAATTCCCATTTGAGGATGATAGATTCCAGCTGAAATCCCTTTAACATTTAAGGACAATCGCATACTATCTATAGTTTGCTGTAGTCTTGATGCCAAAGCAGGATCAAATGATTGGGCCTGACAATTCATATGGAATAAAAGAATACAGGATAGAATAATGGTATATGTGAAGTTGGGCCAAATGTTAAAAATCATTATTTGTAAGGATTAGATTTTTGAATTAAGTGTTATTAGAATATTTAGACTACATAAATGAAGTAAAGTTTAAAAGATAGTTAAACTTAAAAAAAAATTCCCTTGATTAAGGGAATTTTTTTAGTTATCACATTCATTTACAATTTAATATCAAATTGTAGATTTCATTTCATCCAAG
>CAZNNX010000238.1:0-3074 GCA_964574485.1 uncultured Saprospiraceae bacterium
CCACAAACAAATACAACATATTGATTTCCATTTATTTCATAAGTACTAGGTGAAGCATAAGATGAGGCTGGAACATCCGCCATCCAGAGCTGTTTTCCAGACAACTTATCATAAGCCCTTACCTTATTGTCTCTTGTAGCACCAATAAAAAAGACCCCTCCATTTGTTACGACCCCTCCACCATAGTTTTCACTTCCCGTGTTCATTATCCCCTTAGCCGCTAATTGAGGATAAGAGCCAAAAGGTATCCTCCAAGCATACTCCCCTGTATTTAAATTAATGGCCGTCAAGGTTCCCCAAGGTGGATCAATACCCGGATACCCCTTGCTATCTAAAAACTTATTATACCCATCGAATTCATAGATATCTTTAGCAGCAACATCTGCAACCTCTAGCTTCTCATTTGTTTCATTTCCCAATAAATAATCCACCAATGCTTGTTTTTCCTCAGGTTTTAACCCCGGGAAACCAGGCATCATTCCCTTCCCACCTGATATAATTGCGGTGATCTCGGATGCCGATTTTCTTGTAGCTAACTGATCCAAAGAAGGATAACCACTAGAAGGCCTTCCCTTTTTATCAGCACCATGACAACTAGAGCATTTATTTAAATAAAGCTTATTAACATTTGATAATGAATTATTTGATTCATTATTTTTTTTATTTATTTTAAGTACCCATGGTATGTCATTTGAATTAACATATAAATACCCCGTCTGTTCATCAAAGGAAGCGCCTCCCCATTCGCCACCTCCATCAAAACCCGGGAACATGATGGTCCCTTCCAATGAAGGAGGAGTATACCAACCCTTTTTCGATTTTTGAAATTTAGCAATCAACTCCTCTCTGTTTTCCGCCAGTGTGCTGATATCATTTTCGGAGAAAGATTGACGGGCGTAAGGGGCGGGTTTTACTGGTCGTGGTTGAGTGGGCGATAACAGTTCTCCGGGCACGCCGTTTGTAGGGACCGGCACTTCTTCTATTTCATAAATAGGCTTGCCAGTTTCTCTATCAAAAACAAAAACAAAGCCTTGTTTGGTAATTTGAGCGACTGCCTCTATTTTCTTTCCATCTTTTGTAATTGTCACCAAATTGGGTGGAGCTGGCAAGTCCCTATCCCACACATCATGATGAGTTAACTGATAGTACCAGATCAGTTTACCTGTTCTGGCATCAAGCGCCAACAGACAATTGGCATAGAGATTATTCCCTTTTCTGTTTCCCCCATAGAAATCAAACGCGGCGGATCCGGTGGGGACAAAAACCATTCCTCGTTTTAGATCTACACTCATCCCTGCCCAAGAATTGGCGCCACCAACCTCACGATTTGTATAATTATCTTTTTCCCAGGTTTCATAACCAGGCTCTCCTGGATCTGGAATGGTTTTAAATACCCATTTTAATTTTCCCGTAATCACATCAAACGATTGAACATAACCTGGAGCAGCACCAGTACTCTCCGAAAGTCGAAGTGGCATGATGATAGAATTGCGGTAAATCGCACCAGGTGTGCTTGCAATTACAAATTTGTCTTTTGCATTTTCACCTAATCCAGACTTTAGGCTAACGCGACCACTATCGCCAAAGGAAGCAACCAGTTTCCCTGTTTTGGCATGCAGGGCATAGAGCCATTCTCCTGCAGAAAACAAGATCCTGCTGTCTCCCCCCAACTCCCAATAGGCTACCCCTCTATTGGTGCTGTACCATTGTTCTTCTCTTGCATCTCTAAATCGCCAGATTTCTTCACCTGTAGCAGCATTTAAAGCAAAAATCTCAATTGATGCAGTTGATCCAAATAACATCCCATCTACTATCAAGGGATTGCATTGCATCTGACCGGATGTATCCCCAGTATGAAACTCCCATACTTTTTCCAGCTGATGAACATTAGAGGTATTTATTTGAGACAAAGAAGAATAATGATTGCGATCAGCTCCACCCAAGTACTCCCTCCATTCCACGGGTTTCTCTTTCAACAAACAACTGTTAAACTGTAATGAAAGAACTATAATCCCAAGTAGGTTCTTACAATTATAAACAAGATTTTTTGCCATAGTTAAATTTAATCAACTCCTTTGTCTTCAGCACAATTTTGTTTTACCTTCATCCAAACCAAAATTATGAATTGGCTCATATTGGCCATAGCTCCGGGAGTAGCCATTTCAGCTTATATCATCTTCAAGGACGAATACAACAAAGAACCCAGAAGACACCTCTTGATAAGTTTCATTCTTGGTGTTATTAGTATTGTCCCAGCTATGGTTTTAGAACTTCCAACGTTTTGGACAACCCACATCGCATTTTTTAGCAGCAATTTTGGCAATGCTATCAAAGCCTTTTTGATGGTAGCACTTCCAGAAGAATTGGCAAAGTTCTTGATGCTTAAATTTTACGCTTATCGTCAGCCAGAATATGACGAACCATTTGATGGAATTGTTTATGCTGTGATGGTTGGAATGGGGTTTGCGACTGCTGAAAACATAATGTATGTATATGAATATGGCACAGCCACTGGTGTAATTCGAATGTTTTTAGCAGTTCCAGCTCATGCAACTTTTGCAATTATTATGGGTTATTTTATGGGTAAGGCCAAATTTTCATTGATCAACCAAAGATACCTTCTAGGAGCAGGACTATTCTGGTCAGTTGTATTTCATGGCAGCTACGATTTCTTTTTGTTCCTCAAAGATGCCAAACATACAGATACAGAATTTAGCTTACTCATGCTTTTAGGAGCTGTTGTATCTTTGATAACAGGAATTTTACTTTCAAAAAAAGCAATAGCAGTCCATTTACTCCATTCAGCAAATTCACATACCTCAAAAACAAATGATTAAGATCACTAAAGTAGGACTAGCATTTATTCCAGTCATACAGCAACTCAGCAATGAAATTTGGAGAAAAGTATATCCATCGATTGTACCAATGGGCCAAATTGAATATTTATTAAACGAGTGGCATAGTGAACAAGCGCTAACAGAACAGATGACTGAATTGGGACACCAGTTTATTTTGATTGAATGGGATAACGAAATCATCGGGTATGCTTCTTACGTTGTTAAACAGAAAGAAGA
>CAZNNX010000239.1:0-3072 GCA_964574485.1 uncultured Saprospiraceae bacterium
AAAATTCAATTCTTAACTTTTATCCAACAGGTCAGGTCTCCTCAATTCTGTTCTTTTGAATGATTCTTCGTCTCTCCATTGGTTGATTTTCTTTTCATTGCCTGAAAGTAAAACCTCTGGTACCTTCCATCCCTTGTATTCGGCAGGCCTTGTGTAAATAGGCGCTGAGAGCAAATTATCTTGAAAAGAGTCTAATAATGCAGAGGATTCATCATTTAGAACACCAGGGATTAATCTGCCGATCGCGTCAACCAGAATACAGGCAGCCAATTCACCACCCGATAAAACATAATCTCCAACAGATATTTCCATGCTTATAAAATGCTCTCTGACTCTTTCATCAACACCCTTGTAATGGCCGCAGAGAATAATTAAATTTCCCTTCATAGACAATTGATTGCACATAGATTGGTTTAAGGTATTTCCATCTGGTGTCATATAAATTGTTTCGGCATAATCTCTTTCAGATTTTAATTTTTGGATGCATCTTTCAATGGGTTCAATCATCAAAACCATGCCTGCCCCACCTCCAAACTGATAGTCATCTATTTGCTTGTGCTTTGAATCGGTGTAATCTCTCAAATCATGTAAAAAAACTTCTAAAAGACCTTTTTCTTTCGCTCTTTTTAAAATGGAATGAGAAAATGGACTTTCCATTAATTGAGGTACTGCAGAAATAATATCAATTCTCATGACTTGGATTTGAAAAAACAAAAGTAATTCATAATAGTGACTCTGTAGCGAGAAATCGATGAATAAATAATTTGAAATTTAATGGTTGTAGATTTTAGAGGCTAAAGTTTTTTTAAATTTCTATTGCTTATAATCTGATTTCTTTCTGCCCAAAAATTATATGATAGGGTAGAGGATCGGACGACTTGGCGCCGCATCATTGTCAAAGGCAGAAATGCCCAGTTGGAGCCAATACAAGCCATCTTGAATCTGATTGTCAATATAAACGAATTCTGTAATACTACAGGCTGACCTTGGTTCTTCGGGATAATTCCAGAATATATGATGCCCTTTCAATGCACCTCCGTCAACCTCTTTATCCAAAGAAGGAAGGTCTACTAAAATATGATTGATGCCCAGTGAAACCAACCATTGAATTGCCCTCTCTTCGAAATAAGGTGGATTTGTGTTGCTATAGCAAAAATGTTTTTTTTCGGGTGAATTTGGTAATGTTCTGATGATTAAAGTATCTGAATCTTGTATGAATTCCTCAATTTTTGAAAGTTGATTTTTTTGAATGATGTAATCTTCTCCTGATTTTACAGGTTCCACACTAAGTAAAATGGCAGGCATTTGAAAACTTCTAATTAATTTTGTTACGGATTGCCTGTCCTTTGATATATGCCCATAACATTCTGTATGTGTACCATGTGCATGGGGATTGAAATAAATATTGTTGAAATTAACCGGACCGCCCAAGGCTACAGAGCCTGTGAAGAATTCATTCATTACCGGACTAATTTCCGGAGCATCACAGTACCAGGCTTTCAAATTAGCGGAACCACCTTGTAGGGGAATACTGATGTCAATAGGTTGATTTAAGTCAACCTGGTAATATTTATTTTTGAAATACAATTGAGAATACATGGATATCGAATTGACAAAAACCCGGAACTACCCGGGTTTTTGTGTTATTTTAAGAATAAAAGTTCTCTGTATTTAGCTAAAGGCCATTCCGAATCATCAACCAAGTCTTCCAATTCTTCAGCATGAAAACGAATTTCTTCCATGATAGGTTTAACCTTATCACAATAGGCATTTGCTTTTTGTTCGGTATTTAGATCGTTGGCAGCAGCTCTTTCGTCTCTCATTTTTTCAATAAGATTTTTTATTGATCCGATATGTTGTGAGATAGATTGAACCAGTTCAAGTTGTGCCTTAAATGTATTTTGATCCAGTTGTATATCCTGCAACATTCTGATATTGGTAGCCAAATCTGTTTGATATCTGACAGCGGCAGGAATAATTTGATTCAGACAAAGCTCAGCTAAGATTCTTGATTCAATTTGAAGATTCAGTGCATAACTTTCCAATTTTACATCGTAATGAGCGTGAATTTCTTCCTCTGAAAGAACGCCACTTTCTAAAAATAAAGATTGTGATTTTTCTGAAATGTAGGAAGCCAAGGCTTCAGGAGTAGTTGTAAAATTATTTAATCCTCTTGATTTAGCTTCTTCTTTCCATGAATTGCTGTAATTATCACCTTCGAATCGTATGGATTTGGATTCTGTAATATATTTTTTTATGATTTGCAGGATTGCATCTTCTTTCGCTATTCCACTCTGCATTAGTTTTTGTACTTCACTGTAGAAATCATTTAACTGTTTTCCCATCATCATATTCATGATGGTCATGGGTCCGGCACAATTGGCAGAAGATCCCACCATACGGATTTCAAATTTGTTTCCTGTGAAAGCAAAGGGAGAAGTTCGGTTTCTGTCTGTATTATCCTTTTCCAAATTGGGAACGGAATCAACTAAAGAATAGGCAATTTTTGAAGCATCAGCCGTTGAACCTCCTTTTTCAATAACATCCAGTATTCTGGTCATTGCATCGCCAATAAATACAGATACAATGGCTGGGGGAGCTTCATTGGCACCGAGTCTGTGGTCATTTGAGGCCGTAGCGATGCTGGCTCTGAGAAGATCGGAATATTGATAAACAGATTGTACGGTATTGACAAAAAATGTTAGGAATTGAAGGTTGTTGGCGGGGTCTGCACCTGGAGACAATAGGTTGATACCTGTATCAGTGGCTATAGACCAATTGTTGTGTTTACCAGAGCCGTTGACTCCAGCGAAGGGTTTTTCGTGTAAAAGAACACTTAATTTATGTCTTTTGGCTACCCTGTCCATTAGGTCCATAAGTAACTGGTTGTGATCAATGGCCACATTGATTTCTTCAAACTGAGGTGCCAATTCGTACTGAGATGGGGCTACTTCATTGTGTCTGGTTCTCACGGGTATTCCCAATTTATGACATTCAACCTCCAGATCACGCATGTAGGCATAAACTCTTTCCGGTATAGAACCAAAATAATGATCTTCCATTTGTTGCCCC
>CAZNNX010000240.1:0-3045 GCA_964574485.1 uncultured Saprospiraceae bacterium
GATTGACTCCGACTTGCCTTGTTTTCTGACTGTGTTCAATTTTTAGGGGAGTTCGGACTCAATCCCGTATCATTTTAATAAAATTTATTGACTTTTTTAGTATAATTTAAAAAAAGTATCACTAAATATATTCGTATGGGAGAATTTTCGTATCATGCCAAAAATAAATAAAACTAAATTCGGAAAATTGACAGGTCAATCCGATAGAAACGTAAGACGGTTAGCAAGGGACGGAAAAATAAAAGAAGCTGATAACGGAAACATCGATACCGATGACCCTCTTACAAAATCGTATCTCAAAAAACATGAGAAAACAATTAAGACCGAAAAACTAAACATTGAAGAAAAAATAAATTCATACGCAAGCCTAGAAGACCAAAAACTACAGGCTGATATACAACTTAAACAAGAACAGGCTTTGGTAGTAAAAACAAAACGTGCTCAGATGCTTGGCATATTAATTCCTAGAACTATTGTAGATCAAAAACTTTCTAAACTAGCTGAAACAATTTCCGCAAATATTTTAACAATACCCAGACGGGGAACATCTCGAAGTTTGGCAATCATACAAGCTGAACTTGAATTACAGAATATACCATTTGACGTAAGACAAGTCAAAGTAAAACTTGAACAGGTTTGGAGAGACTTAGTAAGTGAAGCGTTAGAAAAATCTAAAATAGGTAACTCGGATGATTGAACTAATTGAAATTGTAGATCAGGAATATTTAAACAAGTCTTACAAATCGGTTTCCAATCGTATCACTAAATATATACCGACTAAAACAACATCGGTTAAACCTAGCGAATGGGCAGAGAATAAAAGAAGTATGCCCGTAGGAACGACCGATATGCCCGGTCAATTCTCATGGACACCGACACCGTATTTCAAGGAAATCATAGATAACTTTTCGGAAAATTCTAATATCGAAAGCATAGCAATTTTAAAGGGTGCTCAAATTGGTTATAACGTAGGATTGTTAGAAAATCTAATCGGGTGGATTATAGATGAGTCTCCGGGTCCCAGTATTTTTACATCGGGGGACCAACACATGGCAGAATCGAATATGGAATTGAGGATTGATAAAATGATTTCCTCGGCTGGCATACAAGAAAAGATTTTTGCACAGGTTGACAGTTTTCAGAATAAAAAAACAGGTAACACAAAAAGCAAAAAAGAATTTTTGGGAGGCTTCCTTTTAGCAATCGGCCCCAACTCAGGAAGCAAATTAAGAAACGTATCAATTCGATACGGACTATTTGACGAGATCGACGCAAGTTTTGGAGAGATAAAAAAAGAAGGTGACTTTTTAGATATTATCGAAAGACGTTTTGATGCATTTGAAGACACAAGAAAAAAAATATATGGATCGACTCCAACCGAATTAGAATCAAGTAGAATATGGAGACTTTACCAACTTGGTGACCAAAGAAAGTATCACGTGCCATGTAAAAAGTGCGGTGAATTGCAAGTTATGAATTTTTATCCTGACGAAAATGGTAGGGGTGGCATACATTACGACCGAAAAGACGGAAAATTTATTCGTGAATCGGTTCATTATCGCTGTATTTCATGTAATGCAAAATGGAAAAATTCAGATAAAACATTTTTTTTAGACCCAAAAAACGGTGCAAAATGGATTCCAACTGCAAAGACTCAGAAAGAAAATCACGTATCTTACTACTTACCTTCATGGTATGCAGGTATAGGACTCAGAACATGGGAATCAATTTGCGAAGAATGGATTTTAAGCGAAGGAAATTTTTCCAAACTTAAAGTATTTCAAAACACTGTAGTCGGCATGCCATGGGAAAATAGAAAAAATGCAATTGCCTACGAAAAAGTTATGCTACGTAAAGGCGGTTATGATTCGAGACATTTGCCAAGCGAAATAAAACCTTTACTGATTACATGCGGGGTTGACATACAATCCGATAGAATAGAATTAGAAGTTGTTGCATGGTTAAGAAACTTTGAAAGCTATTCTTTGGAATACAGAGTTTTTACCGGTGATACTTCTCAATTAGAAAATTCTCCTTATCAGGATTTGACTGAATTTCTTTCTACTGATTACAATGGTTTTATAATTGATTTATGTTTTATTGACTCAGGTTATAGGCAGGATATAATTTATCAATTTGTATCTCAATTTGCAGGTGGAGTATTTGCAATACAGGGGGATTCGGTTTCAAGTAGAAAAGGCAAAGGCCCCGTATTTAGAACGTCGTTTTTATCGTCATACGGAATCGAAAGAATAGACTTGTATACCGACATACTGAAACAAGAATTTTATGGATACGTTCAAAAGTCAATTGGTGACGGTGGCGAAATACCTAGAGGCTATTGTCACTTTCCATCTGACTATACCGATAAGATTTTTAAAATGTATCTCAGTGAAAACAGGGTACCCGAAACAACAAAGGGCGGAACTACTGTTTACAGATGGAAAAAAATTCACGAACGAAACGAGGCGTTAGATTGTCGGGTCTACGCAATGGGTGCGGTTTATTATTTAGCCTGGGCATACGCTCAAAATAATAATTTAGAATATATTGAATGGAATCAGTTTTGGGATTCTTTGGAAAATGGTGAGATATGAAAAAATACTTGACAACTTTTAAAATATTATTAATACGTATCTCATGTCCATAGAATCCCAAAAACAAGCCTTAAGAAATCGTATCGATGCAATTAATACGATTCTTTCAGATCCTCAATATTTAAAAACGGATTCTTATTCTTTGAACACTGGGCAGGGTAGTCAATCGGCGAAATACAGACCGTTGAAAGATTTACGTATGGAATTGGATGAACTAGAGGCAGAACTTGCAAACTTAGAAGGCAATGGACTTTTATCGGTGGACTTTGTAAGACAGTATTAATATGGGATTGCTAGACAGATTTAAGAAATACATAAAAAAACAGGAATTAATAAATAATATTATTCCTAGAGGTGGCGACCGTCCAGATTTAAAAGGCGTATCTCAAATAGGATATTTTCAAAATGGTTATGTCTTGAAGGTTACAGAGATCATCAAGAGATCTAT
>CAZNNX010000241.1:0-3024 GCA_964574485.1 uncultured Saprospiraceae bacterium
ATTATCCCCCATGGTAAAAGTACCCCCTTCTACTTTTACAAATTCCAGCATTTTGTTTAGTTTTTGACGTTCAGGGTCCAGGGGATTCTCGATAGTTATGTTCTGACAGCCAAAAAGCAAAAAACTAAGGAAACTAAAAAGAAACAAGTAGCGCATGGGATATAATTTTAGTAAAAGATGTCCTAAAATAGCGAATCTTTTAATTCGGTGAAAGGAAAGGCTTTATTTTTAGGTATGAATAGAATAGATTTTCAATCAATACCCACCAAAATATCTCCTCAAAAACCATTCTCCTGTCAACAAGGCGAAAATGAGAAAGAAAATCCACTTCAAATGGATCAGTGAATAGGTACGAACTGAATCATACAAAACGGTTTTAGCATATCCTTTTTTATCTATCCATTCCAACAACTGATTCATATCGTTGGGATATAAAAATTTTGCCCCGCTTCTGTCAGAGATGAGTTTCAATACATTATGATCTGCCCTCTGCTCAAAAACCTCCAACTGTAAGGCTTGAATGCTGAATTGCCCGCTGGATTTCAATTCTTTTCCCTTATACTTGGTCTTGGCTGTAAAACTGTAAGTGCCTGGCTCCAGTCTACCAGCA
The DNA here is from genome assembly GCA_964574485.1 of uncultured Saprospiraceae bacterium. Classification (GTDB taxonomy): domain Bacteria; phylum Bacteroidota; class Bacteroidia; order Chitinophagales; family Saprospiraceae; genus Saprospira. The sequence continues at coordinate 611 of CAZNNX010000241.1, forward strand.
TCCAAACGATAGGCCTGCGCCGTTTTGCTAAAGGTGAAATTATATTTTTTCCCTTTTTCATCCTTTATTTCCAATTCTGCATCAGCTTCATTGATCCTTTCAAAATTGTCATTATACAATTCTGCATCAAAACCAATCCTCTCATTTTCATAAAACAATGTACTGGCTGGGAAGGCTCTAAACTTTCTTTTGTCTTCTTTATTGGATAGATACTGAACAGTCTTATTACAAATTTCATCAAAAACATTAAAGTTTTCACGATTCATGTAATCATTGATCCTCCATTTCCAAAATCCTTCTGCAGCCAAAACAGACTTTTTGATTGAATTATCATCCAAACTAACCCATAAAGGATCATCTGTAATAACGGAACCAATTTTTTGATACATCAAAATTTCTGCATCCACACGGGCTTTGTAATTCCCAAAAGGGGCAGTCAAAGGCGGAAATTTTACAATGGGATCTGACCATCTGTTCTCCAAGGTAAAGGAACTGTAATTGGAATTAAGTACAGCGGCAACTTCATTGAATTGCGATGAAAATCCTTTGATCTGCAGGATATTCTGCACCTGATTAAAATTTGTAAGATCTGTTTGGGTTCCTACAATAAACCAAAGAGGCATTTTATTTTGCTCTGCCTGATTCAAAATATCTTTCACTGGATTTTTCTTTGAAGGCAACTGATGTAGAATCAGCACATCATAATCCGAAAGCTTTTGCCTGAGTTGATCGGGATAAGTAAGCTCTATTTCAAAATTTTTATTTCCTGAAATGGCTCTTTTCAAGGCTGCTAAATCAGGATGAGGTGATTCTGCCAAAACGAGCAATTTTTGTCTCGCATCTAAAATTTCTACATAAAAGGTCTTACTATTATTTACCAGGGTTCTTTCACCTTGAATTTGACTAAGTCTTAATTCATATTTTTGCACGCCAATGGCATCTGCATTTAATACGATTTCGATATTTGAAAAATAATCAAGGTCGTTGATTGAAATATTCTGACTATGAACTACTTTTCCCTGATTTAAAATCTGCAATTGAGTGTTTGAATTCTTACAATTATAGGCAGCCAAATCAACCTGTATGGAAAATTGATCTCCTAAATAGGCAATCTGATTGTTGTATACTTTTTTAAGTACCAAATCTTTTTTCTGGGTTGTATCTCCTAAACCTATAGTAAAAACAGGAACATTCATTTGGGTGGCCAAATACAAAGGGCTGGCGCCCTGATTATAAATTCCGTCTGTAGCAAGAATGATTGCTCCAAGATTTTGGTTGCTGTACAGGTCTGCAATTTCTTCAAATAAAGAGGAGATCTGTGTTGCCTGTTCTGAAAAACTATAAGTAGATTCTTTTTTAACTTCCTCTCCGAAAGTGTAAGATTTCAGCTGGTAACGTTCCGACAAAGATTTTTTCAGCTGCTCAACTGCCAACAGATAGGATGCCATTTCACTTGAATCCATCTGGGTTCGAATGGATTCAGAGTTATCCTGAGCAAATATGACAATAGGTTCTTTTTTTTCAAGTTCCACCGTTTTAATGATGGGCTCCAACAATAAAAAGCAAATAAAACTGACTGCAGTACCTCTTAAAAATGCTAAAACAGGATTCAACCTGCGCGTTTGTTCTGCAAATCTTTGATCACGAAAGTAAAGGGCAAAAGCATACAATGCTCCTACCATCAAACACAATAAAATAAAGCCAAAGGGATATTGAATCATTAGATTCATAGCAAAGCTTTTAAATCTGTGCCAATGATTATACTTTTTTTATTTTCCATTTATTATACTCATCAACGATTTCAGAAAGTTGACTTTTTTTGTATTTTTTTTCTTTTAATTTGGTTGCAATGGGTAAACAATCAGAGAAATATTCTGACAATTGCATATAAAATTTTTCATACTTCACTTCCACCATCTGACCTCTTCTCTCCAAATAGGTTTGATAAAATCCCTCCTGAGAATCGGTATTGTAATATTCATACAATTTAATTGTTCCCTGATAAGGTGTGTAACATTTCATGAATACACCATATCCGGATTCATTTTTGGGCAAGCCAAGGGGTCTGTATTCCTTTGATTCAAAATAATATTCAAAGGCTCCGGGATGCCATGATTTAATCTGGTAGGGTTTGTATATTTTCTTATCACTTGACTTGTCATCAATAAAGGTGACGCGTAAAGAAGCTGAGGCGGGAGTGATATTTCCGATAATTCTACCCCAAATGGTATCTCCAGAATTTGCAATGATAAAATCTTTAGGGGGTATACCTGAAGATTTTTGTCCGAATACATTTATTTCAAGAGAAATTGTAAACAAAATCAAGAGAAAAGCGATTCTCATAGAAATGAATTTTAAATTGTATTTTAGAATTCAAAATTAAGAATTTATCATTAGAAACAATCATTTTCTCA
>CAZNNX010000242.1:0-2981 GCA_964574485.1 uncultured Saprospiraceae bacterium
CAAAATTAAGTAGCATATAGGCGTAACTTAGATTTTGCCAGAGATTATCATCACAGATTCTTAAAATTTCTGTAGAAGCTGGCCAAAATCCTAAACTATTGTCTCCGGCTTCCGGTGTCATACTAAGAATTTTATTTTTTTGAACCTGCTCTCCATAAGCCCAATCGTCTGTATCTCCGTTTGAATTATAACCCACTGTAGTAGTACCAGTTCCTGTGGTATAAGCATTATACTTCGTCATAACCCTTGCAGCTCTTCTGTAAAAAGCAGAATCCAGGGTTTCTAATCCGTTGTAAGCCCAGGGATAAATCAAAAGATTTCCGTAGGAATGATAATTGAGCTGTACTATAAAATTGTGCGCATTGGCAAAATTTCTGATATTTCTTGTTTCAGGTTCAGAAAAAGCTGAGGGTCCGCGATAGGTGTCACTACTTGCCGTTCCTGATGATCCGACATTGTCATAAGCCCAAAAAGTACCATAATTTCTGTTTAAATCCACACCAAATGAGCCCCCATTATTTCTTCTGTTTTTTCTCCACATACCTCCCCCATTCGGATTTGTAGTTTGGTTGTAAATGTATCCGTCTGGATTCACACAAGGAACAAAATACAATTGCGTATTTTCAATCAGATTTCTGATATTCGGATCTGTTTGATAGTTTTCAAGTAAATACCACATATAATAAATCAATTGAGATAATCCCATCGGCTCCCTGGCATGATGAACGGCATTATAAAAACCTTCAGGCTCGTTTTCTTGTACTTCAGGATTATCAGAAATTCTTACCCAATATATAAATCTGTTTTCTTGAGTTAAAATGGTACTATCAATGGCTTTTCTGCTGGAAATCAATTGAGGGTATTTAGCCTTCATGCTGTCCAGCTGATTTAGCATTTGCTGGTAGGTTAAATAGCCACCCATTGAACCTAAACTAAAGTTTGATGGCGCGTTAAATTGAGTCTGACCTGAAGGTAGCGGGCAAGATTGACCTCCCAAGGCAGATTTGGTTGCAGACTGTGTTGCATAATAATGAGAAACATCTTCAATCAATACCTCGTATCTGACACCTAAATTTTTTAATTTTCTGATATCAGTTTCTGAAAAATCATTCTCTATATAGTTTTTATGATGTTTGCCATGATCTATATTAATTTCATTTCTTAATAGTTGAAAAACATCGATTTGATCAAGAAAAATCCTTAACCTGGAAAATTTTTCAACCTGAGCATGCATCAATAAGGATGAAAACAAGAAGACTAATAATGTAATTTTTTTTATCATTTTGATAATTTTTGAATTTTTAAAAAGCGGTCTTTTTTTTGCAAATCTTGAATCAATTCAACTTCAAATGAATTGTATTTGACGAATAAATCGCAACAAAATTGCGCATAATATTCGTTTAATTCCATAATCAAAACAGCACCAGTTCTGAAATGTTCTGTTTGAATGAAATCAACAAATTTTTTGTAGAAAATCATGGGGTCATCACCTGGAGGAAAAAGGGCTAGCTCAGGTTCGAAGGCTAGTGTTGAAGCACTCATCAATTCTCTTTCTGTTTGACAGATATAGGGAGGATTTGATAAGACCAAATCATATGCCCCTAATCTACCCCATAAATCCTCTTGAAGAAAATCTAGTATTTTAAAATTAACAGAGGTACCATGACTCAAATTATTTTCTTTGGCAACTTTTAAAGCTTCTTCGGAAATATCTATAGACAATATCTGATCTGCAGGTCGATGAAAAGCATAACTTACAGCAATACAACCCGAACCTGTACCAACCTCTAAAACATTCAATTCTCTTCCTTGCTTTTTCGACCATTGAATGGCCAATGCAACTAATTCTTCCGTCTCAGATCTTGGAATTAATACATGGGTATTTACTTTAAAATCTAAACCATAAAATGAGGTTTTTCCTACTATATATTGCCAGGGTTCTGCTTGTAAAAGTCTTTCGGTTACCTGATCATAAATTGACATGTCAAAACCTTCAAAGTCAAAAATATCCCTATTTTTATCAAATGGATAGGAAAATCCGAATAAATCCTCCATTACATATCTGGAGATGAGGGAAGATTCGCGTTCGTCATACAAATCCTTTGACAATTTAGAAGCTAATAATTCATAGAAATAGGTAACTGTCATGAGAAAAATAATCAGTAATAAAGTAATTGTTATTGTTGGAGCCTCACAAGGAATTGGAAGAGAAATCGCCTTACAACTAAGCAAAAATAACAACCATTTTTATCTTATTTCAAGAAATGAAGAAAAGTTGGTGCAACTTAAGAACGAAATTGAAATGAATAATTCAAGGGCTAACTATTTCCTTTCAGATGCCACACAAATGGAACTGAGTAATGAGATAGCCAATCAAATAATCAAAAGTCATCCACAAATTGATTATTTGTTTTTGGTAGCAGGGGGATCTCCACCTACACGTATTGCAAAAAGTAGCGCCGAAAGGATAAACAAAATTATGGCTACCAACTTTCAGACTATGGTCAATTATTTTATGCCATTCATGCATAAGATGAAAGAAAATAAACATGGACATATAATACATATTAATTCTCTGGCAGCATTTGCTATTTTTCCGGATTTGGGACCTTATGCAGCATCAAAGGCAGCCGCCAAAGTTTTCTTGGATACAGCCAGAGCAGAATTAGATAAATCGAATGTGTTTATTACTTCAATACATCCTGGTTTTATACAAACAGAGGGGCTGGGAAATCAACATCCACCCTATTTGCCCATAATGAAAGTTGATATGGCTGTTAGCAGAATGATTAGAGCCGTTGAAAACAGAAAAAGAAAATTAATTTTTCCAATCTACCTCTACCTTTTGATAAGGATAACTCATTTTATCCCTTATGCCATCATGCGGTTCCTCTATAAAAGATTATAATTCATCGAAAAACTTTGGAAACTTTTAAACATTCTTCAGTTTCCAAAGTTTATTAATTAGCTTTGCGAAACAA
>CAZNNX010000243.1:0-2951 GCA_964574485.1 uncultured Saprospiraceae bacterium
TGTATGTACTGAACTAACTGCTGATCAAGGGGCTCTTTCTACTTACTCAGTAGGTACTGCCACTTCTGGTGGTACTGGTTATGTAGTTATCGAATATTTCGTGGCACCCTCTAACGAACAAGTTGATGATTAACCCAAAGTGGGCTGGTTTCTATTTAATGGGAATCAGCCCATTTTTATTTAAGGAATAGTATGTCTACTAATGTAACTTCTACCCCAACAGTACAAACAAACATTTTAAAAGCTTTTGTAAATGCTTCCTCATTAGGATCTAATGCTGTAGTTTCTGCTGTTAATGGTAAATCAATTCGCGTTACTGGAGTAGCTTTAGTTACTACTTTGGCAAACTCCGTTAAATTCTTATCTGCTGCTACTGATATCTCAGCAACCTTCCCTCTTGGCGCTAATGGTGGTATTGTATTACCATTTAATGAACATGGTTGGTTCCAAACAAATTCAGGTGAAGCATTGAATCTTAATCTATCTGTAGCTACTGCTACAGGTCTTTCTATTACTTATGTGGTGATTTAATGGGAATCTTTTCTAAATGGATTAAATACTTTGGGCCTAAAGTACAGCCAAATATTATTAAAAAGAATTGGCGGACTTCTATGTGGGTTATTCACGAAGGACGTCCTGCAATTTTATTTTCTATAGATTCTCCATGTATTATACATTTGGTAGATACTGAAACTGGAGAAACTATTGAAGCAACTAGTGTTCAATTATCTGAATTACGTCAAGCAACATATGATGAAATTCCTCAGATTCGTAGAGGTATTTCAAGAGAAGTAGCAAAGGAACTTGGATATGGCTCTTAATTTTCCTGATACAGGTGAAAATCTATCACTTGAAATGATAGTAAATAAAACTGCTGCCCAAAATTTAGTATTAAAGTTATACAAAAATAATATAACTCCAAGTGATACTGATACTGCAGGAACTTATACAGAAGCTACATTTCCTGGATATAGCTCCGCAACTCTAACTGGGGCATCTTGGGGCGCAGCATCTGGTGGTACTATAACATATGGATCACAACAAACTTTTACATGTTCTGGTTCATCTACTGATGATATATATGGATATTTTGTAGTTCAAAGTTCTTCAGGAACATTACTATATAGCGAACGTGATGGTGCTGCTCCATTTGCAATTCGTGTATCTGGTGATGCTGTTAAGATAACTCCATCAATCTCTGCTAACTAATAGGTTATATATGTTTACACTATCTCAATTAAATTCATTAAAAAATGCAATTTTGGCAGATTCAAATCTAACTACTCAAGTTAATAATGGTGAAACTGGTTATATTGCTTCTTATTTAAATCAACCTTCTAGTACTGTTGTTTGGTCAACAGTTGTTAAAGTACAAGATATTTATGATGCAATTGTGTGGGCTAATTTTACTCCAGCCGCCGCAATTGACTCTACTCAAATATGGGCAAATCGCGCTCTTGCTTGTCAAGGAAAACAATTTAATCTACAAACCATGTTAACTGGTAGAGATGTTATTAATGGTTCTAAATCTAATATTAGGGCAGGATTACAAGATGCACTTACTGGTATTCCAAGTAAGGCAGATGGCACTAATCAAAATGCAGGATGGACTAGTGTGCAATTGGTTCTACAAAGATTTGCTACACTTGGTGAAAAAGTATTTGTTACTGGCGGAAGTCCTGGAACATTAGGATGGGAAGGTGAGGTTACTAATAATGATGTAGTAGCTGCACTCAATGGAGGTTATTAATGGCTACATATACAGAACCGGCTGGCTCTAGAACATCATTAACTACTACAGCTTTAAATTCATTAGCTAGTAATACTTATGTAAGTGCTGGTACTATTGATGTAAGTTCAACAGATCCTATTGATGTTATTATAGAAGTGGAGGCAACTCCTGGTACTATAACTGCTCCAAGCTTTTTAAATGTTTTTGTACAGTCTAGTTTTGACAATTCAAATTTTAGCACTGGCCCAACATCTGGTTCTACTGCAACAGATGAACCTGTATTACATTTTATTGGTGCTTTGCCATGTCCAACGAACTCTACATTACAAAGAAAATCATTTTCTGTTAAGGCAGCATTAGGTTTTGTTCCTCCATATTTTAAAGTTATTTGTAGAAATGTAACTGGTGCTGCATTAGCAGCTTCAGGACATGCAGTTAATTATACAACTTATACTGGTTCTATTGCATAATGAAATCATTTATTCTACCTAAAATTGCCGGACCTGCCTGTGAATCTGGGATCTTAGGCAGAAAGTTATCTAATATTTATGTTCCTGGCGAACAGAATGGTATTACTACAGATATACAAGCAAATTATAATTTAACTTGGTCTGGAACTCCATCAAATTCTGTTAATTTTGGATACAGAAATATAAATTCAACTTCCACATCTAATAAAAGTTTTGGTAAAGCAAAGGCCGTAACAAACTATCCAATTGTTCTTGTTGCTATTGGATATATAAACAGTTCAGCGGCAGCTAATCAAATAATAGATTTTACACCGGCATCACCAGGTGGGTATGTTGGTTCTATTGAAGTATCAACAAGTTCCACGATGAGGTATGCAATTAGAATTAATTTTGGAACTACTGCTTCTGTCCAAAGTCCGAGTCTTGGAACTTCAACCAATAAAGTATCAAAGAAGTGTTTGTTCTTTTGTTTGAAATTAATTTTGGGACTATTGTTTCTGTTATAAGTCCGAGTCTTGGAACTGCAACTAATAAAGTTGTAGCGTGTATTGGGCAATCTCTATCTGCAACAGACCATAGATTTTATTGTAATGGATTGTCGGCATCATCTTCAACATCTGCTGGAGCATTCTCTGCAGCATTTAATACAGTTTCTTTACCAGGAAGAAATGCAAATAACAGTGGTACAATACTAGCTGGTGTTGGTTCAATCCCATTCACAGATGCGGAAGCTATTTTACTAACTTCTC
>CAZNNX010000244.1:0-2895 GCA_964574485.1 uncultured Saprospiraceae bacterium
GCAGCCGGCCGCCTGCACGTCGTTCGGCGGCACGGCCTCGAACTTCGTGCAGTGCACGCCCTCGCTGTGCACGCAGTTCACGCACGACGGCTTGATCGATTCAAGGCGTGCCAGCCCATCGCGCAATGCGGTGCGGTAGGCGACGAGTTCAGTGCGCGTCATAGAAAAGTTGTCCATCATCAAGAAATTCCGAATCGCCGTGATAGGCTGGATTACCCAATGCCTCAAGCTTGGCGAGACGTTCTGGCGTCTTCGTCAGATACCCGAGAAACTTCCCCTTGTGTTCGCGTCGAATGTGACGCGAGCCATCCTTGAACGTCTGCCAGGTCATATCGCCATCTTCGCCGGGGGCTGGCCCGCCGTCGTTCGGCACCACGCGCGCCCCGAAGTGCGCCTTGAACGCCTGCGTGATGTCGTCGCCGATGTTGCGAAAATCGCTCGCGTCGTGTAGCTCGCGGCTGTCGTAGTCGGGTTGCTCGAATGTCTTGCCCGTCAGCCGATTGCGCCATTGCACGCGGTCGCCGCGCTCGTCAGACTCGACCAACTCGGCTACGCGCTCCAGCAACGCCGGGATGTAGCGGTGATCGACGCACCCGTCGCGCTGCGCGTCCTCGGGAATCTCGGCATCGAACCGCGCGCAATGCCACGCGCCGTTGTCGATCGGCGTCGAGTGCGCGCAGGAACGACACGTCACAGCGGGGCGAGCTTCGCCGTGGCACTGCGCGTGAAACGGGCAGAACTTGCATTCGTACCAGGACGCATCCTCGCTGATGCGCGGCGGGGGCTCGGCGGCGTAGATCACGGCACGGGCATCGGCCTCGATCCGCGCGGCTTTGTCCGGCTGGTAGTCGGTGCGCACGCTGATGGTGGCGCGCCCACCAGGCGTTGCCGCCGTCAGGTAATGCCGCTCCATGCCGGTGTAGCGCATGTACATTTGCGCCTGTGCGAAGTAGACCGCGTCCCACACTTCCAGCGCGTCCTTCTCGCCCTTCGTGTCCTTGGCCTTCTGCAGGGCCGCATGCTTCTTCTCGTTGACCTGCTTATGCTCCCACACGCACCAGGTCTTCGGCGCCTGCAGGAGCCCGCGGATCGCGCCGTCCAGGTGTCCACGCATGTGGCCGTCGATTGCCTCAACAGCAATTTGCTTGCCGTTCTGCTCGGTGATCAATTCGACGCCGGGCACCATGCGCAGGCGCTTGGCTTGCAGCGCCTCGCCCTGGTATCCGTCCTCGATCGCGCGCAGCGATTGCGCGTTCATCTGCTCGCGCCCGGCCCACCGGAACGCCAGCCACCTACGGCGCGCGCACGCGAGGCCTGCCATGCTCATGCCGTAGTAGGGGCGCGGCGTCCGGTCCTGACGCTCGACCAGCGCAGCATCGGCTGCGTCGAGCGTCGGATCGGAGTACAGCGATTGCGGAATGGCGACCACTACGCTGCCTTGCTCTTCGCCCACGGCGGGGCCGCCTTGGCGCTCGCCGGCGCGGCCTTCGCTGCCGGGGGCGCGGGCTTGATGCCGCCCTCGGTCGCTGCGTATCCCTTGATGCGGTTGCTGTCCTCTCCGTTGTCCTTGCGCTTCTCGACCGTCACGTCGATGTACAGCGGCCGATTGTGCAAGTCGATGCTGTCCTCCACCCGCAGCACACCGATGCAGTGACAGATCGCCGACAACTCGGCCTTGGCTATGCTGACCGCGGTTTCGTTGGCGTTGACCAAATTGAGCCGCACCCATTGCTTGCGACCCGAGAACTCGCCATCGATGACGGTGAATTCCAGTTGCAGGTACTGTCCGCTGCCCGACTTCGTATCCTTCATTTCGCTGTCGGTGATTTCGGCCAGATAGCGGCCCTTGGGCAGCACATCTTGCGACGCCAGCGGTTGCACGTCAGTTGCGTCGAATTGCAGTTCCATCGTTCGGTCCTTTCGGTCGGTGGTTATGCCGCTTGCGCGGCGGGAGTTACAGCAGCAGCGATCGCATTCGACAGCGCATCCCACGACAGCGGGAGCGAGTCCGGTAGCGAATACCGGTTCTTCGCGTAGTAGGCGGGCTTCTCGGTCGTGTAGAGCAGGCGCTCGCCGGTCGTGATGCCTCGGCGCACGTCCTTGTTGAATCCCACGTCATCGCGCCGCACCACGGTGCGGAAGTTGGCGAACAGCACGGCATCTGCCCATTCCTGCACGAGCGCGGATGACCGCTCCTGCAGCTTGGGTTGATAGCGTTCGTAGGGCTCGGTCTCTGGCGAGTCGAACCGCTTGATCTGGCAATGCGCCAGGAGAATGACGGCCATGCCGCGCTCGTTACGCAGGAGGTTCAACCCCTCCAACAGCACGCGCCAACGCTCGGCCACAATAACGGCGCCCTTGCCGTAGGCGAGTTCCTTTTCGCCGTGCTTGGCGTTCACGTCGGCCCAGATCATGTTGTCCAGCCAGTCGAGACTGTCGATCACGACCGACTGGTACTCGTGCTCGTCGTTGCACAGCGAGCCGACGGCTTCCAGCACGTCGCGCTCGGTCTTGGCGAGCGGGAAGTGATCGACTTCGAGCACGCCGAGTCCGTCCTCGGTCGGGATGAAGATCGGCTTGGGCGCATTGGCGCCGAACGTGGTCTTGCCAATTCCATGCGGCGCGTAGAGCAGGATGCGCGGCGGCCCGAGTTCACGATTCTTGACAATCGATTTCAGCGAGACGGCCATCACGCGACCTCTTTCTCGACAAGCTCGACGGACACACTCGCTTTGCTCGGCTTCGTCTCGATCACGGCGGCGAGCTTGGCGTACTCGGTGGGCATGTACTCTTGCAGCGCCCGCAGCTTCGGCAGCGCGACGGCGGCCGACCAGCGGAATGCCTCCTGCGCCTTCGGCGGCAGCGTCTCCCACATCTCCTGCAGCTTCGGCGTGT
>CAZNNX010000245.1:0-2874 GCA_964574485.1 uncultured Saprospiraceae bacterium
GGCGTGGCAACGATCGGGTTTGGCTGCACCGAAGGCGTCAAGCTCGGCATGGTGTGGAGCGCTGAGCAGGCGGAAGAGGCCTTGCGCCGCGAGGTCGCGAAGTTCGAGGCTGCGGTCAGCAGGAGCGTAACGGTCGAAATCAACCAGAACGAATATGATGCCATGGTCTCGCTGGCCTACAATATCGGAGCGGCTGCATTCGCAAGGTCTAGCATCCTAAGACGGCTGAACAAGGGCGATAGGACGGGAGCCGCACAAGCGTTTCGTCTGTGGAACCAGGGCGGCGGGCGGGTGTTGCCGGGCCTCGTTTCGCGTCGCATGCGCGAAGCGGCACTCTTCCTGAAGCCCGTTGAGAAGCCGGAGGAGCCGTTCATGCCTCAAACGGTTTCTGCATCTGCGGAACCGGCAAAGCCCGCCACAGTGGCAACGGCAGCCGGTGCGGCAACGGTCGTGGCGACGCAGACCATTCCTGGCCTGCCGATCCCAAGCGTACCGCCTGAGATTACCGACAGCCTAACCAATGTTTCCGCCTGGAAAGGCATGGGAGAGCAGCTATGGACCTTGAAAGAGTGGGCCGTCTCACAGCCGATGCTCGCGGGCGCGTTGTCGCTCTCTATTGGCGCGTTCTGGATGTGGTCAAAGAAAAAGGCGGCAACACAGTGAGCGGAATAATAGCCTTTCTGATCACGCCAATCGGGCGTTGGGCTGCAATTTCTGCTATGGTTCTGGCGGCTTGGTTTGGGTTTGCACGGCACTACGAGAAAAAGGGGGCGGCCAGCGTAACGGCCAAGATCGAACAAAAGGTTACGCAAAATGTTAAGAAAGCTGACGACGTGCGCCGTTCTGTGCAGTCTCTCCCTGCTGAGCGGTTGCGGGACCAGTGGTCTCGTGATTGACGGCTCCTGCCAAGTCTTCCGCCCCATCTCAAACAGCTCGAAAGATACTTTGCAAACGCGCAAGGAAGTGATTGCGCATAACAAAGTCTATAAGACGGTGTGCGGCTGATGGCAGACATCTACGACAAAGGCACCCCAGACCAATACCAGCTCAATGCTCTCTACGGTGCTCCGATGGAGAACGCATTGCGAGGTTCACAGTCAGGTCCGAAGGAAGAAAGCACGTCAGCCATGATTGAGCGCCTGCTGCAACTGTACGGCGGCGCTGGCCTTGCTGGTGGAGGCGGTGGCGCGGGATACGCTGTTGGCGGTCCTGTTGGTGGCGTAGCCGGCGCAACGCCTGGCATGGCCACGATGATGAATGCGGGCGACCCTAACATTCAAGACGTTTGGCTGCATCAATTGATGCAATCCATTCGGCGAAGCGTTCGCGGCCTCGAATAGTAGCGTCCATTCTCAACCCTCCAACCAGATCGAATAACAATGGATGCCTTTACAGCGGGAAATTCTGAATGCGCTATCGCAAGAGCGGTCGATGCTCTTCGATATCCTACACACAACCTATCGCACGGAGGTGAAGGTGGACAGCTTGCGGGAGCGCGTCAGCCGGATAGAGGACCGCGAGCATTCGCGCTCGATTACGGGCCACAGAGAGCCACGCCAGACATGGAGCCCAAGAGACTACCTGCTGACCGCAGCGGGGATAGCTCTGGTGACAGCGGCAGCGTTGGACAAGGTTCCATGTTCGGTCGTGCAGTCCTTCGTTTCCGCGCTGAAATGAGCAGCATGTGCCCTGGAACGCGGGTGTTCTACTGGTGCCTGGTTGCGGCATCCATCATTGAGATTGCGAGGGTTGTTTAATGCTCGGACTTGGATTTGCGCTGACAAACTTCGGCACCAAAGGCGGCGTGGTCGATACGCCGGATTTGTCGGGCTCGTCTGCGGCGGCTTTGCTTGTAGCCTAGCCACATTTTGACATCCCGGTTGAGTATAATAGCTCGGACGGCACAGTTCGTGCTCTAAGACGGGAAGAGGCAAGGACAAACCTTTGTCTGCAAAACACCGCTCTTGCAACTTCGCCGTGGGCAACGACGCTTATAGTGCGGACGAATAATTCTTCAACATCGCCTGACGGAACAACTACGGCCACACTTCTGACGATGCTCGGCATTCGTTAGGGCACCGCCGACCTAGTGCTGTCAGTCCGTTGCGGCACATATTGCAGCTAGCCATCTCGCCGGCCTTTCATGGCTATGCGGCTTTGGCTTCTTCGTCAGCCTTTTTATGCCGAAAAATCTTTACCCGCCCATCAAAGCTATTGGCTACCAGATAGTGGCAACCTTTCCAGTTGCGGGCGGCGTCTTCAGATATTTTCGCCTTTGCAAATTCCTCGGCATCTGTTGCGTAGGCAAACAAGGCAATAAGCTCTGCCTCGTCGCCATCGTTGTATGCTCTGCTAACTGTGCAGCCGCTTGGAAATTCTGCTCTCATCGTTCGGGCCTTTCATGCGTCAAAACGGGAACAGCAAACCCGACAGCTTTTCCAGCTTGTCATCGGGCAGTTTCAGAATGAACGTCATAGGGTCTTCGTTAAATCGTTTCCAATCCGATCCCCCGACTTGCTTGGGCTTCATAACGCCCGCTTCCTCTAGCTTGTCTTTGCTGAGGTTAGACCAGATATAGGCGAATGATTTAAGCTGTGCTGGCGTCATGTTGCGGGCCTATTTTGAACACGCCGCGAGAGCTTCGCGGCCAGCTTCTGTGATGAAATATCTGTCTACGTGGACAGGGTTGTGAGGGGTATGCAGATAAATGTACCCGTCGCGCTCCAGTCTCCTCGCAACAGACCGAGGCACGAAGTCGTGCCGCTGGCCGTTTTCAGCAGATACCAATAGAAGCCATTTCTCATCTCGCTTGCGCATTCTTCGGGCCTTTCTTGCTCAAAGTGATTTCAGGTATTCGGCAGCGGGTTTCCAGCG
>CAZNNX010000246.1:0-2844 GCA_964574485.1 uncultured Saprospiraceae bacterium
TAGTTGTAGAAGGAGGCTGCTTTTGGATCGGTTTGGTGGTGTTGTCCAAAAATCGTAATAATTATTTAAAATCCATGTTGAATTTTTGGAGAGAACTATATGTGGGTATAAAAAATGGCTATTGGTTTGAGATAAAAACCTTTAATCGCCTATCTTTAAGCGTTAACTGCTTACCTATGTCGAATTTTTTTAATCGGTTTTTATTTTGTTCAGGAGTTATTTTCTTGCTATTTAATTCTAATTTATTTGCGCAAGTAAACAATACAAGAGTTTTCGTAGCAGTTACTGGAAGTAATAGCAATACAGGATCCGAAGTTTCCCCTGTTTTATCAATTAATAGGGCTGTTGAAATAGCTAAAAGTGGAGATACAATTATTTTAAAACCAGGTATTTACCGAGATTCAATCAGAATTGGGATAAATAAAAGGCCACTAACTATTGCATCTGAGTTTATATTAAACAATGATACTAGTGTAATTTCAAAGACAGTTATTGATGGATCAGCATTTGCCGTTTTACCATTAATTATTGATTCATCAAGTTTGACTAGTGGTAGTCAATTTGCTGGCAATAAGTTTCAAATGAATGGTATAACAGTCCGCAATTGGAAAGGGCAAATTTTAGAAAATGCAAGAGATATTGAAATCCTCAATATGTCATTTCTTAATGTTATGGGGGGGTCTATAAAATCTGTACAATTACCAGTGCAAAGTGAAAATTGTTTTTTGTTTTCTTCTGTAAAAAAATCTGAGTTTAGGAATTCCTTATTTGAAAATTGTGGAGAATTACGAGGTGGTACTGTAATTAATTTTGGAATTTTAGAGTTGAATGATTCTACAAGTGTATTTCATAACAAATTCGTTAATAATTATGTTTGGGCAGGTGTTATAACGGTTAATGCAACGGAACCCTCTTCTAAGGTGGAAATTAATGGTAATTTTTTTACTGGTAATAAGGGTCAGTCTTTTGATCTATTTAGTTCATGTTGGCTAATCAATTTGGTTAGTGGATTAAATGTGAGTATCCTGAACAATATATTTTCAAAGAATGTTGGGACAGTTAGATTTCAGAATTTCAATAGTGGTAGTAAAGTTTATTTTGGATATAATACCCTAGTCGATAACAGAGGCACAGCGGATTGGCCTTTAACAATTGTTCATTCAAATAATTTGCGGTGGTATTATATCTATAATTCAGTATTTCAAGATTCTAATGGAAGAAGACAAATAGGAACAACAGGTAGCTTGATTTCAAAACCTGGGCCAGTTTTGAAAATTTTTAACTCAATTTTTGGGCCTAGTGCAACTTCATTTGAAACAAATAGTCCCCAGTCATTTGACACTCTTTTAATTCAAGATTCGAGAGTAGATGATATTGGATTTGTAAATGCTGCTGCAAATAACTTTGCTTTATCAGATACATCTGTGGGGTTAAGTTATGGTACACTTCATCCCTTTTTGGTTCACCCTCAGTTTGATTATTTAGGTCGCCCACGTTCGATGCCATATGCTTCTAGACCAGATATAGGTGCAATAGAATCAAACATTTCTGGATTTGAGCCTATTTTAAAGTTTATTGAATCTGGTGATAAACGTGTACAAATAACATGGAATCAGCAAATGACATTTAAGAAGTATCGTTATCAGATTTTCCGTTCAGACAAGCCTATAATAGATACTACAAGAACAGGCTGGTTGGCAGAAGTTGATCAGCCGCTGAACAATACGTTTACTGATTCAATTAATATACTAAATAATATTCGCTATTATTATAGAGTGCAGGCAATTGACAGTTCAGGTGCTAAAAGTGGTTTGAGTAATGAATTAAGTGTTAAGGCTAATATACCTCCTCAGCGAGTTACAGGGCTCTCCATCCTGGCAGGTCCATCTATTGCTCTGAAATGGAGAAAATTGTCACTGCCTAATGGTATTAGTTACACTGTTTATAGAGGGAAAGTGCCAAATTCAGATAGTGCAGAGATTATTTCTTATTTACAAAATGATACATCTTTTGTAGACCGTGAAATATTTACGGGCAGAACTTATTACTATTGGGTAAAAGCCGTTGATTCTAGTGGATCGGCAAGTGAATTTAGTCAGGCATTAAGTGCTAGCGTTACATCATCATGGTTTGTTGATGTAAATGGTAATGATAACAATAATGGTTCTTTTGGAAGTCCTCTCAAAACAATTTCAAGGGCAATACTTTATGCAAGAAATAAAGATTCTCTTCTTGTCCGAGATGGCACATATGCTGAAGATTTAGATCTTGGAGGTAAATCTTTGATCATCAAAAGTGTTAATGGTGCTAAAAATACAATAATCACTGGTAGTGATACAGTATCTGTTTCAAGAAATTTCATCAGAGTGAATAGTATTCAATCTAGAAATGGTGATGACAATATGCATTTTATAGGTTTTACATTTAAACCTACTGTTAAACGTCATATACAGATTGACAAATCAAGATCAGTTTTTAAAAATTCAATTTTTACCGGATTCCAGGAAGTATTTAAAACACTCTTTTCTACTCAATTTGAGAATAGTATTTTCACTGACAATTTTTATGTATTTGGTCCGGCTAGTAACAACTTTGTTGTAGACAATCTGATTGATACAACTTTATATGGTTATGGACCATCATTTGTTAATTGTGTTTTTAATCGCAATTTTAATTTTGTGAATAGGAATACAATGGGTTTCCCATATTTATATGGGAGTTCATGGTCTACCTTGTTTATGAATTGTATTATGGTTTCCAATGGTCCTTATGCTACAATACCAACTAATTGGGCTGAAAATCCAACATCAACATATTTTGATAGATTGACCTACGTAAACACGA
>CAZNNX010000247.1:0-2823 GCA_964574485.1 uncultured Saprospiraceae bacterium
TTCTAACTAGTCTTCCATTAATATCATATAAATTCATTATTGAAAGCTCATTATTTTGATCCAATAAGATGTTAATTAAATTATCGGTTGGGTTTGGATAAATATTAATATGATCTTCATCCTTTGAATTCATGGTATTAGAAACAATTGAAATGATTAAAGAAGGTCCTATTGGAAGTTCATCTATTGTTACCCAAGCAGTATTGGTAATAATTGGTTCATTAAAATCAAAATATATAGCTGCACTATTTTCCAAAATGGTTCCGAGAGGTGTACTGGAATTAGGTGAAATTTTAAACTTAACAAAACCTTGGCTTGCCGCTGGATTTGAAGCGCTATCTGGCAAATTAATATTTTTAAAATCAAATACCAAAATTGGGTTATTGGTGCCAGTTATATAAAAGTCATATTGATGTGAAGAAACTCCTGTTTGCAGACTGGCTATATCAAAATTATTTTGAAGTGTATCTCTTATGATTACTCTATAGGCAGGTGCATTACCTGTATTTTGAAATCTGATGGTATAATCTAAAGCTGTGTTAGGCTCAACAATACGATTTATTCCAACACCACCTGGAGAAACTTGTTTGTCATTAGGATCATAACTATCTAAGATCGGTAAACAATCTTCTTCAATAGCAACATCACCATCATCAGTACTTTGTGCATTAAAATTCAACCAGTTATTTAAAAGGCCTGTATTGGTAGTATCCCCACAACCTTGAAGAACAAAATTAGGGTTACTATTACCCGGATGACCAGGTCTCTGGTCTGCTTCTAATCTTATGGTACCACCAGTTGAAGGAAACTGAACAGTGTAAGTTGATCCTCCATTTATCTGAAACGTACCTGTGTAAACCAATATACCATCGATATAGATTCTATACTCACTCGATCCAGTCATGTTACCATTGCTAGAACTACCTGTATTAGTGATTGTAAACTGTGCAAGTGAATCATTGATACATTGACCACTAACCATTACGCTACTTCTATCCCAAGGACCAGTTGATGTTGAGTCATTTACACAACTATTTGCAGGTGTAATCCAGGCTCTTGTACATTGTACTGTGCCTAAAATTCCGTTTACGCAGGCAACACTATCTATTATTTGAATTGTTCCGCATTGACCTGGTACAAGATTGCCTATAGTAAAAACATAAACACCGTTGGTATCAATGGAAAAAGGTTGTGATGCACTCAACAGATGAACATATTGAGGCATTTCCACAAAAACGTTAACATTAGAAGCAGCTACATAACCCTCATTGCAATAACGCAGCACAGTATTGTTTCTAAAACATCTTCTTCGTCTATTGCTTGAAATATCGACAGTCAAATATGGACATTCTAATACATCGTTAAAAAAATCAAAACCAAAACTATCAACTGCAACAGTATTGAAATTTACAGAATATCCAGTATTGCAAGTCTGATCAATTAAAGGCTGAAGATGTGAAGGAATTATTTGGTTAACAGTATATGATCCAGAATCGGCAACAATTGAATACCGCCCCAAACTGTCTGTAATTGCATAGCCTCTATTCGACTGAATATACATTCTTCTCAAATAATTATCTGAATTGTCATTAATACAATTTGCATTATTATCATTTAATGCCTGTCCATTTATACTACTGTATCCATCACAACCCATTCTTCCTGTACCTCCTACCTGCGTTAGTGTAGTAGTCTGGATCATATTTGCAAAATTGGTAATTAAAAAAACATAGACCTCACCTGCTTGAGCATTCTGTATCGTTGGAAATTCATTATTTGTTGGGGAAAAACTACAATTAATAGGTAATTGATAATTATTACAACCTGCTTCAGCTGCAGAAACACTATTGAACGGACCCCAGATTGCATAATCAATATCCGAGGGAGCATTTAAATTTAAAGCAATTGAGCCAGATTGTTCGACTCTGATATAATACCAGATAGGATTGGGTGTTGAACCTAGGCAACCATAAACATTGTTTGGATTTAATGTATGGGCCGAAGGAGAATTTGCGGAAGTTGTTAGTGAGTAGTATTGCCCCGGTGCTGTACATATTGGAGTCAATGTTGTACAACTAGGCAAAGAAAAATTAAAATACTGAGGATAGGTATAAACAGTTTCATTTTTTTGTTGCTCCATTTCAGGAGTAACTGCAATTTCTGGATAAGTTATAACATTGCTTGTTAAGGTCTGCGCTTTTGAATAAAATACAAAAACTAAAAAAATAAAAATAGATGATAATTTTGCTCTCATAGTAGTAAGGAGATAAATTTTAAGTATCAATATAGCTCAATATAAGGCAAATTATCTAATAATTAACAAATCGAATCCTTATGCCTTTAAATAAATAAATTCATTTTTTTTGTGATCTGAATTTCTTGCACATTATATTTTATATCTTTGTAGAAGAAGGGGCCGACAGGAATCGACGGCATTTCGTAGTTGGTAAGTAAGCATGTCGAGTCAGCTGTGCTCATCTCGTAAATCTGGGTACGGAAAATTTAAGTGGCAACACTTCTTACGCAATGGCTGCTTAAGATTAGACAAAGCGTTCTGATTGCAGTCACGCCTGCGCTTGAGGCTTCATAAACAGCGTACGCGAAACAAACCTCTGAGGCTATCTTTAGGTATTTTTTCTGTATCTATTGAGACAATTCAAGAAAATCGCTATGATCTCGTTTGTTGTTGTACCTGAGATTAGTTAAATACGAACAGCATCTAAACATGTAGAAAGCTTATGGGCACTTTGATCGGACGAGGGTTCGAATCCCTCCGGCTCCACAACAAAAAAAGGTATTGAAAATTCAATACCTTTTTTATTA
>CAZNNX010000248.1:0-2814 GCA_964574485.1 uncultured Saprospiraceae bacterium
CACCTATAATCTTGTCAACTGCCCCAATTATTGCCAATTGAATCCTATCACGACCAGTTCTTCCTATACTTGTCTTGCAAATGGTTCCGCAATTGTTGAAATTACAATGGGCGGTGGTGCCCCAGCCATTAATGGATCTAATTACATAGTTACGGTAAATGGATCATCAGTTTTAGGTCAAAATTTCAGTAATGCTCAGGTACCCGGAAATATTGGTAATACCTCCCTGATTTCATTCTTGGTTAATGACGGAGACAGTTGGGATGTGGTTGTAACAGACACCAATTTCTGTACAGATACTATTACTGGTACCTTTGTATTTAATATTACAAACTGTCCGAATCTTTGTCAGATTCTACCAGTTCAAATCAGCCCAGATCCAATAAACTCAACAGTATATAGCTGCAACTCTGATAGCACTGCTACTGTTACGCTGGTTTTCAGCGGAGGTGACCCAGCACTAAACAATACGAATTACACTGTAATACTGAGCGGCTCAACCATAGCTGGTCAAAATGGAACTTACACCAATGGCATCGGAACCTTTAGCTTTCAGGCCAATCAAGGAGATAATTGGCAAGTTATAGTTACAGATGTTAATACCTGTGCAGATACGGCCATCGGTACAGTTAGCTTTAATCCGATTAGTGTCAATTTTATAAGTTATATATGTGACCCAAGCGGTAGCGCCCAAGTTACTGTTGAAATAGGTGGTGGACAACCAGCTATTGATGGTTCAAATTACAACTTATATGTTGTGGGCACTACTACGGGCTCCAATGTGGTTAACGCTCCACTTTCAGGTACTATCGGAGCTACAAGTATTTATACTTTTACTGTGAACAACGGTGATATCTGGCAGGTATTCGCAGATGATATCAGAAATTGCACTGTAGGTATTTCAGATACTTTTGTTTGGAATCTTACAAATTGCGGTAATCTGTGTACCGTACCTGGCTATCAGCCTGTAGCAATTAATGGTGGATCCAATACCATTTTGTATAATTGCAACGGTAATGGTCAGGCTACGTTCAATGCACAAATTACAGGTGGCTTACCTGGTTTGGGGGGACTTTCAACTGAATATACTGTAACAATAACAAGAAATGGAGTTGACAGTATTTATACCATTAATAGCACATCTTCTGGTTTTAATTATTCTCTTTCTCTTGAGGATGGAGATGTTTGGCAAATTGTTGCTACAGATGCACTCGGATGTACTTCGGATAGTATTGGATCTGTATTTATTTCTGTTGATGCAATTGCTCAAACAGATGTACCTTTTGAAATTCTAATTGGAGATCCGGCACAATTGATAGGTTCTTCTTCTACCGGAAATATTACCAATTACTCATGGACTCCAATTGATAATGTAGTTGCTCCCAATGCCGTAATCACTACAACCTTCCCCATCATTACAACGATCTATACCTTAGAGGTTAGTGATGCTTTTGGATGCACAGACAGTGATACTGCTTTGGTGCGCGTTGGACCTTGTGTGCCAGACCATGCCGGATTTACGCCAAATGCTGATGGAGTAAATGACTTCTGGGAAATACCTTGTTTAAATTTACTTGAGGGTGACTTGGAGGTATATAACAGATGGGGACAAATTGTTTACATGAAAGATAATTATGATGGAAGCTGGAATGGCGAGCACTATCAAACAAATCAGGATTTACCTGATGCCACTTACTATTATGTACTCAAAGTTAAATTCCCTATGTACACCAATGAAGTCATTTATAAAGGTACGGTAACCATCATTCGCTAAATTCTAGAAATTAATTCATATGAAAAATATAGTTCTCTTCACACTGGCTTTACTTAGTTTTTCAAAAGTATTCGCCCAACAAGAACCGCTATTTTCTCAATACAATAGCAATGCCTTTTTGATTAATCCTGCTGTAGCAGGATCTAAGGGCAACCACAGTATCAATATATTTCACAGATGGCAATGGGTTACCTTTCCTGGTGCCCCTATTACCTTCGGGCTAACCTATCAAGGAAAAATAGGTAAGGTTCATGGTTTGGGTGCTCTTCTTTTTGCAGACATTACGGGTCCTAGTATGAGAATAGGCTTTAAAGGTTCCTATGCCTTTCATATACCCTTTAAAAACAACCTGACACTTTCCGTTGGAGTAGCTGCAAGAATTGTAAGAAACAGCATCAATGTTAATACCATTACATTCAGAAATAACAATGATATAGCCATAGCCAATGCTACTGAAGCTGTTTATGGCGGTGATGCTGAATTAGGATTATTTTTATACCATCCTAAGTTTTGGGTTGGATTTTCAGCACCTAACCTGATTCAAACTAAAATTGATTTTGGTGCAAATCCAGCCAACCGTGATCCATTAGGAATGGGATACAGGCATTATTTTTTAAATGGTGGATATAAGTTTCAAATTCCTGGTAAAGATATTATACTTGAACCATCAGTCATGGTTAAATATGTTCAAGGTCCCTACCCTCAGGTTGATGGAGGTCTTACAGTACGATTATTAAAAGATCAGATTGCCTTTGGTGTATTTTACAGAAACCCCAGTTTCATATCAATACAATCTAAATTCTTATTTGACAACTCAATCCCCCTATTATTGTCATTTGATTTCTCTACAGCACCTTTCCAAAATTATAGTATCGGAGCAACAGAGGTCATGTTGGGTTACGATTTTATTAAAAATGTAGATCCTCTACCCGCAGAAACGCCAGAGACAAATGAAAATACAAGGTTTTAATTAAAAAAAGTCCAGCAAATTTGCTGGACTTTTTTTTACATTCCTTCACAGTCTTCCGGTTTTCTTTTCT
>CAZNNX010000249.1:0-2801 GCA_964574485.1 uncultured Saprospiraceae bacterium
TATAAAATTCATCAAAGAAAACCCTGATTTAATCCAGTTTAAAGATTGCCCATATTTTATTGGATATGGCAGCTTTGTTTTCACTTTTAACACACTTGGTAAGGAATTTTCTGTTTTTGTAGAACGGGTTTTAGAAGATGGTATATCTGCCACGATTTCTTATAATGAAGTAGTAGGAGATATTGTTTTGAGAAACCATTATATTGAATTAATAAATGAATATATAAAGGAAAAGTTAAGGACTAAGGGATTACATTATCACCCTAAATACAGACGCTATTATTTTTCCTTTAACCCAGAAAAAGATACAGTGCCACTTGTAGTAGAAGCATTTACAAGAGTAAGACGAGAAAAGACAGAGAAGAAAGTTGTTACATGGCATGAATACGGGACAAAATATAAATTCTACCGCCACCTGGCATTTAATCTTCATTTTCATTTCATAGAAAATGAACTGTATGTTGCCTTTGCTCATAAGTATTTTTTTACTGAAGATGGCAGAAAGACACTTGCACCAAAAGAAATAACAAAATTTACTAACTATTTAACCGCAAGAGACTATAATGATAAATATTACGATTGGTTAAATTTTTGGTGGACTTATTTAAGTAAAGACAGCGATACCTGGGATATTTTTGATTATGCAAATGTGGTAATAAAAATACAGTCATTTTATTCAGAGGAGGTCAGCTTTGGGATTCCTTTGGAAAACAAGATTGAAAAACCCCGGCTAAGAAGCAGAATAAAGAAATTGCCATATCAAAGTACTAACCTATTATTTACCGATGAAGATTGAATTATTGAAGGAGCCAACCCTTGAGTTTGGAAATGATTTTATCTGTGATGACCCGAAAATAGGAATATCACTTGGGGGCTTTTTCTCCTTAACAAATAATAGCCATAAATCAGAAATTCATTATTCAGTCATTGGGACTCAGGCAAATATTGAGGAAGCAACAGCCTGGATAAAAGAGTTTGACAATTTTATTGAAGCGTCAGGAAAGGAAGAAGAAAAGATTGATGAATCTGCAATTGAAGACGGTGAAGTGGTTGACTATACAGATGAGGGAGAGTTATTTCACACTGATTATTCATTTCTAAATACTGTAGATGAGCGGAAAGAAAGGTTAGAGCAAGCTACTGTGGTTGATACAAAAATCAATAAAAAAAGAAACCCGGATTTCCCCGGCTTTAGCAATGATAGCATTACAAAATGTACTTTTCTAAATGATGAATCCAATAACAAAGAAATACAACTTTCAAAGTTAAAGGAGATATTAAAGGATGCAAATACAAATAGTTTTGACAAAGCAGTTAGGGTTTGTGATTTGTATATTGAAGCGTATGACTATATCCTTTCTAAAAGCATAACAAGGCCGACTGTTTGTTTCTTGGTGATACCCTCAGATGTTTTCAAAAAATTGTCCTCTATCAGGATGTTTGGGCATAGCTGGTTTAACCTTAGAAGATATCTTAAAGCGCAAATTATTGTAAAGCCACAAGCTATTCCTGTTCAAATAATATTAGAAGACACAATAGCGCAAAAAAGAAAATCTTTGCAAGATTTTTCCATGCAGGCATGGAATTTTACTACTGCAAATTATTATAAGAGTGGGTGCATTCCCTGGACTTTGACCTTAAAAGATAAACATACATGCTTTATCGGGATAAGTTTTCATAAAGTATTAAATGCTGATAAGAACACCGTGAGGTCAAGTGTGGCACAAGCATTTAACTATGAAGGCAAAGGGTTGATTTTTGTTGGAGAACATTTTGAATGGGATGAGGACGAAATGGAAACTCCTGCGCCACATCTTACTTATGAGTATGCTAATAAATTAATTAGTCAGGTAATAGCTGAATACAAATCCTTTAACAAGAATCTTCCCCCAAGAAGGGTTGTAATACATAAAACCACTTCATATTGGGATA
This sequence comes from uncultured Saprospiraceae bacterium, assembly GCA_964574485.1. Lineage (GTDB taxonomy): Bacteria > Bacteroidota > Bacteroidia > Chitinophagales > Saprospiraceae > Saprospira. Next base: position 1,933 of record CAZNNX010000249.1, read on the forward strand.
GTGCAATTAACAAGAATTATGCTGAAGTGGAAGGGTTAAAAAATGGGATAAGGGAAGTATTGGGTGAAGAAGTACAAATAGATTTAGTATCTGTAAAATCAACAGATATTAAACTCCTGCGGGAAAATGGACAATATCCTGTAATGAGAGGTACTCTGTTGCATGTAGATGCCGCAACAGGAATACTTTATACAACAGGGTATATCCCATATTTTGAAACCTTTCCAAGCATGGCAATTCCCAGACCGCTTGAAATTAGTGTTTATGAACAGGAGTCTTCTTTAAAGAAAATTTGTGAAGAAATACTTGCATTGACAAAACTGAATTTTAATAACTGTAATTATTATGACAGCTTGCCAATTACGATAAGGTTTGCTCAAAAAGTTGGAGAAATAACCCAGTATATAGAGCCAGGTACTAAACCGCCGGACAGGTACTTCTATTACATGTAAATAGTATTATCACAGATTGGTATATCAATTCCTAAAAAAAATGGCAGCATAGAGTATTCAAAAAAGAAAAAATATGACTCTCTACATAAAAAATATGGTCTGCAACCGCTGTGTAATGGTGGTAAAGCAGGAACTGGAAAAGATGAAACTAAAGGTAGCCAATGTAAGCATGGGTGAGGTGGAACTGGCAAAACCTGCCTCCGTAAAACAACTTAACGATTTCAGCGCAAGGCTGCAAGAGTTGGGGTTTGAGTTGTTGGACGACCAGAAGCAGAAGCAAATTGAAAAAATTAAAACTCTGCTTATCAAAAAAACACAATCAGGCGATTTAGAAGAACATTTCAGCATCAGCGGGTATTTACGCAAATCATTACATAAAGACTACAGCTCTGTATCCCGCCTCTTCTCACAGGTAGA
>CAZNNX010000250.1:0-2794 GCA_964574485.1 uncultured Saprospiraceae bacterium
TGGTCAAAAATATTCTGATGGATTGCCCTTTACTACTACAATTTATAAAAATTACAAAGAATTAAGAAACCAAGCAAGAAAATCACATTTAGAATCTACAGAAACCCGTGCAATCGTAGGACGTATCGCAGATCTTGCAATACATACAGGTCTAAGAATGCAATCGACTCCAGAATGGTATCTCATAGACCCAAACGACGAACTAACCAATGAAGACCGTAGAAAATTCACAAAAAATATAGAAGCTCGATGGAAATTGTATTTCGAATCGAAAGAATGTGACTCAACAGGTCAATGGGCAGGCGGTCAAATACAACACTTTGTAAAAACTAGAATGATAGTAGACGGCGAAGTCTTGGCAGTAATACGAAAAGATGAATCACCAAACCGTATGTCACCTATAAGTTTACAATTTTACAATGTCGATCAAATAGGAAACGCAACAACCGACGATCTTTACAGTGTTCAGTCAAGAGGAAATTATTATAAAGACGGAATTGAATACGATAAACAAGGGATGACCGTAGCGTATTTCATTTCAGGGGTAAGAGTTCCTAAGTATTCTCCGACAGGTGATCTATGGGTAATACATTATTTCGAAAGAGAAGAACCTGGGCAAATGAGAGGTATTTCAAGACTTTCCCCTATATTACATGATCTTTCTAAGTTGACAGGGTATAAGGTCGCAGAATTACAAGCAGCGGTTATGAATGCAAGTATCGCAGCATGGGTAAAACCTGGAAACGCTCCAAGCTCTCGACCATTGATGGGTATCGCAAGAAAATCAGAATTTCAATCTATAGACTTAGCTGTAGATCAAACCGTAAAACAGGCTCAACTAACTCAACCAGGTATTTTTGTTCAGAATTTAAAAGCGAATGAAGAACTTGTGTCATACGATACGAAAAGACCGAACGTAAATTTTGATACTTTTGTAAAAGCTATGATGAAATACTTAGGCGGTTCAATGGGTATGCCAGTTGAAGTGGTCGAAATGACATTTAACCAAAACTATTCCGCTTCCCGTGCTACATTGATTCTTACCTGGCGTATGCTGGAAATAGAAAGGGAAAAAGATAACAATGGTTTTAATCGTCCGTGGTTTGAATCGTGGTTCATGGAAGAGGTTCGTAAAGGAAATATAATTGCAAACGGTTTAGAATCTCCCGTAATACGAAACGCATGGCTAAAAACCGACTGGGTAGGTATTGCAAAACCAGACATAGACCCAAACAAAACAGCTATGGCAAGAAAACAAAACATAGATTTAGGTCTTACGACCCATGAAAGGGAATCTATGGATCATAATGGAACTGAATTTGATGAAAACATAGCATTACTAGAAGACGAAAATATAAAACTAGCAAAGGTAAATATCCCTATGAATCCAGACATACAGAATGCTAAAATAGATTTAGATGGAAATACAGACAATGGAAATACAGCTAACAATTGAAAAATTTATAGCCATACAAAAAAAATACTTGACGGAACTTGAAAAAAAATCACTGTAAAAAATCATGGATATATTTTTCCTTATGAATAGCTTAGAAGTTCAAAAATACAACAAAGATTTAGAGAATTTTAATAAAAATAACTCAAACTTTGAAAGCGAAAACAGAATATCTATGTCCGTATCTCAATCCGATACACCTAAAAAACTTTATGAAGTAGATGAAAAGGGCGTAGCACACGCTCAGATCAAGGGTGTTTTATCCAACAAAGTATCACTATTCGATAAATTATTTGGATACGCTCCGACATTGACATACCAAGAAATTATAGACATGGCGGATCAGGTCGATTCTGACCCAAAAGTAAAAGAACTTGTAATACATGCAGACTCTCCCGGTGGTTATTCTATGGGTGCGGACGACGCAAGTATTGCAATCAGTCTTATTAATAAACCAGTTACTACCATGATAGAAGGACAATTGGCATCGGCGGCGTACTACGTAACGGCTGGCTCTGACAAAATCATAGCAACTAGCGAACAAAATCAAATTGGAAGTATAGGAACAGTAGTCACTATACCTATCGACGTTGAAACCGTTCGTATTTCATCTTCTGACGCTCCAAACAAGGCTCCCGATGCTACTACTATAGAAGGCAAGGCAGTCATACAAAAACAATTGGACGAAATACAATCCTTGTTTGTGAGACGTGTGGCAGAAGGTAGAGGCGTATCAATTCAAAAAGTTCAATCCGATTACGGACAGGGCGGTGTATTTCTTGCAAGACAAGCCTTAGCGGCCGGAATGATAGACGAAATTTATACAATTGAAGATAGAAAAAAAGTATCACAAGCGCAATCCATACACTCTGCAAAATCAGAGAAAATAAATATTGATAAGGGGAAAAAAATGGATTTAGAAAAATTAAAATCAGAGTTTCCCTCTGTATTTGCAGAGGTAATTCAGATCGGTGTAAGACAGGAAAGGGAAAGGGTAAACTCTTTGAAATCCTTTGCAGAAGCCGACAAAGAAAACCAAAAAGTAAAAGAAATCGTTGAAGAAGCTATTCAGAACGGTAATACGTTTGAGTCTATTCAAGCTAAATTAATTGTAGCCATGAGAGATTATAAAACTTTGAATAAAGCTCCTGAAATTCCAGTTCATGCAATAGATCCAATTGAAGGAAAACAGGAATCAAAAGACGATGAAATTGAAAAAGCATTTTCAAAAATGTTTTCGCGAGGTAAAAAATAACTATGGCAAATCCAGTTATAACTAATATTAATAACAGGGCAAATATATTAGGCCCCTACACAAAAAAGATTGAAAAAACAATTGCA
>CAZNNX010000251.1:0-2739 GCA_964574485.1 uncultured Saprospiraceae bacterium
TCAGTTAACCAAACAGGAAAAAACTGTGAAATATATTCTATTTCTTTCCGGGTATTTTCCTCTTTATTTGCGATAACCAAATCTGGTTTCAATCTTACAATTTTTTCCAGGTCAAGTGTTTTTGTTCCACCTACTTTTTCAATGCAACTAAGCTCTTTTTGAGGATGAATACAAAATTTTGTGGCAGCAATTAATCTGTCTCCTGCATTAAAATCAAAAATTGTCTCTGTTAAAGAGGGAACCAAACAAATGATTTTCTCAAATTTGTAGTCTTTATCTTTGTGAATTTGTATAAACCTACTTTCCATAGTTTGAAAACAATAAACAGTTGCCTTTGTTACAAATATATTCAAACAAAAAGATGAGAAGAGAAGAAAAATCAAATATTTATGAATCCGCAATAAAAGAAATCAAAGCGGTCTTATTAGGTGAAAATTATGCCATTACCAAAATGGCTACTATTAATTGTATCCTGAAACAAAATCTTCCCTCCTATTATTGGGTTGGTTTTTATCTGGTACATGAAGGCGGATTGATTGTTGGTCCCTATCAGGGAACCTTGGGTTGCATTCACATCCCTTTTCAAAAGGGAGTATGTGGGAGAGCTGCCCGATTGCAAACCACACAAATTGTTGCCAATGTGCACGAAGATATAGAGCATGTTGCCTGCGACAGCAGGTCCAATTCTGAAATCGTTGTTCCAGTTTTTAATGGAAACAGAGAACTCATAGCAGTGTTTGATGTTGACAGCACTGAATTTAGTTCTTTTGATGATATAGACAAATTATACCTTGAGCAAATTATGTCTGATCATTTTATTGATGAAAATCTACAAATTAATCTCTAATGAAATACAGAACACCTTCAAAATATATTAAAATAAGCATTCCATTACCACCTGTACAAGCCGCTTTTGTTCTTTTAATTTCCATCCTGATGATGTTGGGTTCTTTTTTCAATTCAGATACAAACTTTCCCTGGCTCATCTCAGGTGCTATGACCTTACTCTTTGTGCTTTATAATAATGTGCTTAGTATTTTTGCGGAAAACCAAGTCAAATACATACAGATTTCACTATATACCTTTATTATTTTTACGATACTGGAAGCATTGGCTGCCTGGTTTTTCTCATCTACTCATATTTTTGAAAATGAGGGTGTAAATCGAACCATTTTTGTAATTTTAATCATGGCACATTTTTCTTTAATGGGAATGTGCTTCCTCATCAGAAGTGTGGCAGATTTTTTGCAGCAAAGAGATGAACAGATGCACAAAAATGGTAAGCTATGATTGTTTTTTTTATATTGATTCTTTTTTCGGGTTTTCAATTATTTTCCCAGAATGTGGATCGATACGTACCTGAAGAGGTTTATTTTGAAGATTTCAGATATGTTGATTTCATTTCCAGTGTCAGGTTTTATCCAGATGATTCTGAGGTAGATTATCCTGTTTTGGACCTGCAAGGTAATAGAAAGCTGATCCTTGAATTTGATGATTTACAGGCTGATAATAAAAATTATTTTTACAAAATCATTCATTGTGATTACGACTGGAAACCATCAGAAAATATTTCTGCGCTGGATTATATTGATGGATACCAGGAAAACCGTTTTTATGAAAGCACCAATTCATTTAACACCAGAAAGGATTATACGCATTATCAGTTGAGATTACCCAATGATGATGTAAAGTTTAAACTATCGGGCAATTATCTGTTAAAGATTTATATCAATGATGATGAGAACGACCTGGTTTTAACGCGGAGATTTGTCGTTTTTGAACCCATGATGAAAGCCGTTGCCGGAATCCGCAGATCAGCAGTTCCTCCCTATTCTGCCAGTCACCAGGAAATGAGTGTTCGTGTAGAACATGCAGGTATTTACCTGCCACAACCGGCTACCGATGTTAAAATTGCTGTTTTACAAAATGGAAGATGGGAACAATCTGTTAAAAATATCAGCCCAACTTTTATTCAGGAAGAGTCTATCCTCTATGACCTTCAAGGGAAAATTATGTTTCCGGGATATAAGGAGTTCAGACCCTTGGATATCCGCTCTTTCCGTCACAGAGGTCCTCAGGTAGAGGTACTCGAACAACTTAAGGAAGGATTTAATCTTTTTTTATTTCCCGATATAGCAAGAACCTATGCACCATATCTTTTTACGAATGATTTAAACGGAAAATTCATTATCAATAGTTTTGATCAACCGGCACCGAATGAAAGAGGTGAATATGGAAGGGTACGATTTTCACTAAATGCCTCCGCACCCAAAGACAAACAGATCTATGTTGTCGGTGGATTCAGTGATTTTAGAGCCTATTCTTACAACAAAATGAAATACAATACCGAAAAGCAAATCTATGAATTGGACCTTTTCCTCAAAAATGGCTTTTATGATTATTATTATGCTGTTTCAGATAAAGACAATCAAATTGCTGAAATAAGTCCGCTGGAAGGATCCAATTATGAGACTGAAAATGACTACCTGATCTTTGTTTATTACAAGAAATACGGCGGCAGATATGACCAGGTTGTGGCATTTACCAGATCAAGTTCAACCCACAGATGAAAAAATTACATCGGTCGAATTTTTTAGGCTAAAGCCTAAAAAAACGATAGCTTTCGCTTGGTGATTTTAAATACCAACGGAGGCCTGGTTATTAACCCATAAATATCCGGATTAGTTTACCCTAAGCTGAAGCATAGGGCTTCTCTGCTATAAATTTTTCAAAGGTTAA
>CAZNNX010000252.1:0-2735 GCA_964574485.1 uncultured Saprospiraceae bacterium
CAATCAGACCGATCCTTATTGATTTCATAAACAGTTTTTTGGAGTATCTAAAGTACTGAATTTACTAGTCGCCCAAAAAACTAAATGATAGATGGCTGATACTGGTTATAAGTTCTATTTTAATCTTAAGTAAATTTTGCCCCATCCAGAATTTAATATGAATGGATTTCCACCACCATTTAAGCTACCCTTCAATTGCTCTTTTTTCCCCTCTGCATCACCTTCTTTTTTTAATTTTCCAACCAGCGCTTGTGGAACATAAATCTTTCCCCAACTGGTCTTTAGATTGACGTCGACTTTTGAGCTGGAAGGTATATTCACACTTACATCACCATAAGATGAAATAAGTGAAACAGGCATACTAGGTTCTTTGTCAAAAATGGCATCTATTTTACCATACATTGAATTGATGGTAACTGGACCAGTAACGTTCTTAATTGTTATTGGATTGAATCTTACTGCAACGTCCAACTCACTGCTTAAATTCAACAAAGTAATTTTTTCATTCTGGTAGGTACTGTTGTATTTAATTACAATTTTCACAGCCTTAGGAACCATTACTTTAACTCCAGTAACACCTTGCATATCCATTTCAGAGATAGATAAAAAATCTCCAGACACATTTTTTTCTACTCTCAAGCGCATTCTTGTATTATCGGCCTCTCCATTACTATTGATTAAAACAAGATCATCAACTAACTCTTGTTCTTCCTTCTCTACCAAGGATCTCAAAATTACTTCCTTACCATCATACGCCTCTATACTATCAGGAGCAAAATTCAACTCAATTATACCGGACGCAAAAGGAATAGAATAAGAGACTTCTTTAAAATTTTCAGAAGAAAAACCTTCATTTATTATTTTACCCTGGACATAAGTCAGATTCCTTAAATCTCTTATTGAATACCCTCTCCTTAATAAACTATCGCCATTGCTTGTAATTATTTCCGCTACTTTTTGTGCTTTTTCTAAAGCGCTCAACGATTCCAGTCTAGCCCCTTCCATTTCCTTACGCGCTTCGTTGATTTTTTTATAATGATCCACCTTGGCTTCCTCAAATTTCTTTTGTGCCTGTTTTGCTCTTCTTTGCTCAACCGATTCCTGTGCAAATAAAGAAACTGCTCCAAAGAGAAAAAAAAAGGTGATTGTAGTTATTTTTTTCATGATTTATAATTTACTATTTAAAAAACTTGTGTATTGTGCGTATGAAAATTTGGCTTCTTCACGGACTCCATCATCAGTTCTTGGATCCTCAATAATTTGACCCAATTTTTCAATAAATTCCTTTTCTTTAAATCCAGTCACAAGTTGAATAATCGAAAGTTGGACCAATGGATTATCCTGTTCTGCCATGGCATAAACCATTCCTCTTCGAATCACACTATCACTTGTATAGGATGCTAAAACATCCATAGCAGCTAGTCGCACATTAGTATTAGGATCTGATCTTAAAACCTCAAATAAGGCAACCAAAGCCTGTTTACTAAGTTTGGTTTTCATTTCTGCCTTATATATAGCAGTCAAACGATCAGCAGGTGAAACAGCAGTTTGAAATGAATAACGTTTTTCTATTGATTTCACAACCTTTACATCCTCACGTTTATTGGACTTTTGTTTATTCAAAACAATATCCTCTGTTTCAACCTGGAGTATTTCTCTTTCGGTTGATTGAGGCTGTTTATCAACTTTAGTTATGTTTTCAATTTCAGTTAATTCGCTTTTCCCATCAGTATTTTCATAAAAACTAATAATAAAAAACCCGATTATCAAAATGGCCGCAACAGAAGTAACTGTTGAAAACAACACAATTCTGAAAACCCTTTTTTTCCTTTTTCGTTTTTCAAGCTTTTCCAAAATTAGTGGAAATACAGCTTGATTAGGTGAAGCAGTATCAATAAGATTTTTATTGGACGCAATAAGCTCTTTTAATTGATCATCCATTTATTTTCATTTTTTGAACAAGCCTAATAATTTGTTTACGTGCACGGAAATACTGACTGCGGACTGTACCATGAGCAATACCGAGCATTTGCCCAATTTCTTCTTGTGGAATATCTTCAATCAAATACAGCTGAACAATTGTTCTATAACCAAGAGGCAATTGTTGTATAGCCGTTAAGACATGATTTAATTCTATTTCAAAATCTTGATCATCGGTTTTTTCAGATGTCATATCCGGTAAATCATCCCCAGTATCTACGATCAATAGTTTTCTTTTTCTGAGTACCGCTATAGATTTATTGATTCCAACTCGCTTTAACCAGGCTGAAGGCTCAGGACGAGAGAAAAAATAATCAAGATCTTCAAATGCTTCTAGAAAAGTCTCTTGTAGTAAATCTTCTGCCTCACCAGTATGTTGTACAATTCTATAAATAGAATTGTAGACCTCTTTGGCATACCGATGATAGATCTCCTCATATGTCATTCTACATAACTATAGCAATTCAACTATAAATGTTGCATGCAAAAGAAATATTTTTTTCTAAATTGTTGCTCCAAGTGACAGATTACTGAAAATAAACTTAAAAATCGGCTTATATGAGAGCTATTCTAATAGTACTATTCGTATCAATTTTGTCTGCAACTGCCCAGAAAAAGTCGGTTTTTAACGCTGCCGACCTCCAAATTGATTGGAATCTTGTTACCAACAACCACAAAGGAGAGGACAAATACCTCTTTACGTTCACCCTGACCAACAACAGTAAAAAATCGATAATTCCTCCAAGTGGCTGGAC
>CAZNNX010000253.1:0-2721 GCA_964574485.1 uncultured Saprospiraceae bacterium
TTCCAAAAGGGTCCTCTGCAAAGCTATAATTTCCTCTAATTGGTGAGGGCTTCGCTTCCATTTTGTATCTGGATTCCTTTTCAATACGCCCAATCCTGAACACGGAACATCCAGTAGTAAATAATCTGCATAAGAAGTTAAGGAATGGGGTAAGTTGCCCTCTTGTCCAACTTTTAAAGTGGAAATGATGGAGGCAGAGGCTCTCTCTGCTCTTTTTTTCAATTCCTGCAGTTTAATTTCATATATATCCAGGGCCTTGATAAATCCTTTATTCTGCATATGTGCTGCCAAATGAAGAGATTTTCCACCTGCTCCTGCACAGGCATCCACTACGACTGAACCTGGCCTTGGATTCAGAAAGGGAACCACCTGTTGTGAAGAATAATCTTGTAACTCAAAACAGCCATCAGCATACATTTGAGTTTTTTTGAGTGATCTATAATCTTCCTGTAACTTCAGACTGAAAGGACCTACCGTTTCTGTTTCAACGCCAATTCGACTTAACTGTTGGGATAATTTTTGAACAGTAGTCTTAAGGGTATTTACGCGCAAAACAACTGGAGCATATTGATTTAATGAATGTAAGGTAGGGTTCCAAAGATTTTCTCCCAATTGTTTTTCGGCATAATCATCCAGCCAGCTTGGTATAGACTCCAAAACAGCTCTTTCTTCAATTTCCTTCGATTTGTTTTTTAGATGATCTGTATTCAATTGAGGAAAACCAGTTGGTATTGTAAATTCAAAACCTTGAATTGCCAAAGAACAAATCAAATAAGTTTGCCATTCTTCATGTGTTGCCGGATTGGACTCTAATTGAGAACAGTATAAAATTTTACGGTGCCATCTCACCGATTCGTAAACCAGTGAGGCTACAAATCTTCTGTCTCTGCTTCCCCATTTTTTTTCTTGAGAAAAAAGACCTTCTACAACCCGGTCTGCCTTTTTATTCTCTAGAAATATTTGTTTTAGCGCATGGATAGTAGACTCCAGCAAATTGGGATATAATTTGATGATCATCCGCGATCCTTCATATTGACAAGATCTCGAATACAAACGGAAGCAATGGCGCATCCAAAAGCTGCTGGAACAAACGACATGGTGCCATAGGCAGACTTCTTGTACCTGGAACCATCAGTTAGCATCAGTGAATGCCTTTGTGTTAATTCTTGGGAATAAACAGCCTTAAATCCTTTTCTGATTTGATATTTTTTTAGTCTTTTCCTAATCTGATGTGCAAAGGGACAGTTAAAAGTTTTACTAATATCTGCCACACGAATTTGTGTTGGATCCATTCTTCCTCCTGCTCCCATACTACTTACAAAGGGTTGACCACTGTAAAAGCAAGAAGATATTACCTGTAATTTGGGTGTAATGCTATCTATACAATCTACCAGGTAGGTATATTTTTCCGAGAGCAATTGTTCTACCTTATCTGGTGTTAGAAAATCTGTGATTACATGCAACCTAAGGTCAGGATTGATGGATTTCATTCTTTCTGCCATAATCTCTGTTTTATATTGCCCTACTGTTGTCTGCATAGCTGGCAGTTGTCGGTTGCAATTACTAAGATCTACCGTATCGCCGTCAACAATTGTCATTTCTCCAACACCAGAACGACAGATAAATTCAGCTGCAAATGATCCAACACCACCCATGCCAATGACAATCACATGAGATTTTTTCAAACGTTCAAGATTTTTTCTTCCTACAATAAGCTCAGTTCTTGACAACCAGGCAAATTCATTGCTTTGATTCATTTCTTCCATTAAAAATTCGAATGTAATTGTTATAAATAATTTCTTGAAATTCGGGCAAAGATATACCTAAAACAGAAGACACACAATGATACAGGCTTTCAATTTGCACTTGATCTTCATTATCTGTTTCTAAAAACAGGCGATTCATGGGAACATGGTGAATCCAGTGATCATTTGACATGGAACCTTTCAACAAGTGGACGCCACCCGAGATATAAAATCCTTTATCTATCAGTTGCTTTAAGAGCGTTTTATTTTTTCTAAATCCGTGAATAATCATGGGATGATTTTTATCTTTCTTCCATGACAATAAAATATCAAAGGCAGATACACAATGTATAATCAGGGGTAACTGATATTTTTTAGCAATTAAGTAAGATTGGTCTAACACAGAAATTTGATAATCCATCGAAAAAGCACTACCTTTGTCTAGTCCAGATTCGCCTATTGCCAGTATATTCTTATTATTTTCTATCATTTTTGAAATCTCATTCCAATCGTAATTTGTTTTCAAATGACAAGGATGAAAAGAAAGACTGCAATGTAAAAATTCAAGCTGTTGGTTGGGATGTTCATATGCAACATCTATTATTTCAAAAGCAGATTGATGTGAATGTGTGTGAATATTAATCCATTTCATTTGTTAAAAATACAAAGTTTATGCATACCAGCCAATTAAGTAAAACTTCAAATCACTATATTTCTTTGGAAGATTTGTACGGGGCACACAATTATCACCCTTTGCCTGTGGTTCTAAGTAAGGGTTCCGGAGTATATCTTTGGGATGTGGATGGAAAAAAATATTTCGACTTTCTGTCTGCCTATTCGGCTGTAAATCAAGGTCATTGCCACCCTAAAATCACAGATTCACTCATTCCGCCGGCTCAAAAACTGGCCCTCACCTCGAGGGCTTTTTACAATGATAACCTAGGCACTTACGCGGAGTTTATCCCCCATTTTTTTG
>CAZNNX010000254.1:0-2697 GCA_964574485.1 uncultured Saprospiraceae bacterium
ATTTCCTGTTCTTGCTCACAGAAAATATGTGAACATCAAATTGCCCTATATCTCGAGTGGTGTCAAAACAACGACAACATAAAAGAATTAACCTCCAATGAGATTAGTCCAAAAGAAATTGTTCAGAGAAAAAACAGATGGCAAATTAACTGGGAAGAGGCAGAGGTTGCCATTAATGACCTGGAATTATGGCTGAATGACATACTGAAGCACGGAATTATTGCAATTCAATTAGATGATGAAATTACATGGAAACAAATTTCCATTCTACTAGCTAACCACAAATGTACAGGCTTATCTCAAAGACTATTAAATTTCTTTCACACACATAAAGAAACTAAAGGATGGGCCGATCATTGCCTGATTTTTATCTCTCAACTTATTTTTACAGTTCAATCCTACAAGAAATTTAATTCACAAAGTAAAATCCACAAGGGATTATTGCTTTTTTTAGGTAGAAGTATCCAGAAAAATGATCTAAGTCCAGATGAAAATATACAAGTGCTCGAGCTTAAGCTAATTTCTTCCTTCTCCCGATGGGTCGATGAACAAATGGAAGAAAAAAACAACTGGCTTCTTGATAGTGAGGGCAATTTTTACTTGCAAAAATCATATTCCATAGGTTCTCAGCAACATAGTTTGATTGAAAAAGTAAATGAATTATTGACTGTTCAATTTATAACTTACGCAAAAAATATCAGTTATCGAATTGCAATATTGGAACATTCTAAATCTGCGCCCAAGAATTTCGTATTACATGCAGTAGACATGAAAACAATGATACTTTCTTATGAGGAAAAATTAAAATCTAATCCATGGCTGGATCATTTTCCTTGTCTCTTGGAAATACAGTCTTTTCTTCAGGATCAGGATATATTTTATTTGGCAGATCGTTTTGGACATGCAATTCCTTGCATAAATACGGATAAAGAAATTCAAAGATTGACAGTACAATTGAATAAAGGTTCTCAATCAGTTTTCGCAGTTTATGACGGTTATGTATTACATTTGCAATCGCTCTTCATAGAGGGTCAGTTTTATAGCCTGTTTTTTGTATAATCCAAAATATTGTTTGGCTAGACGATTACCCTTCCATTGACAAATTATTTACGCATGAAAACAAAAAAAGCTAAGAAAAATAGAGTTAATGTTATCACATTGGGTTGTTCTAAAAATCTCGTTGATTCTGAAGTCCTACTCGGACAATTAAAGGCTAATCAATTTGAGGCAACACATGAGAGTCAGTCTGAAACTGATATAGTGATCATCAACACCTGTGGATTTATCGACAGAGCCAAAGAAGAGTCAATCCAAACGATATTGACCTATGCTGAGGAGAAAATGGAGCAAAACATCGATAAAGTATATGTAACAGGTTGTTTATCAGAAAGGTATAAAACCGAATTAGAAAAGGAAATTCCAGAAGTTGATGCCTGGTTTGGCACTATGGAGCTACCCGCATTACTACATAAATTAGAGGCAGATTACAAGTCGGAACTGATTGGGGAAAGATTCTTAACGACGGAAAAGCATTATGCTTATCTGAAAATTTCGGAAGGATGTAACCGCACCTGCAGTTTTTGTGCCATTCCGCTGATGCGGGGTAAGCATATCTCAAGAACGATCGAATCTCTTGTTGCTGAAGCAAAACATCTGGCATCGCAAGGAGTGAAGGAAATTATGCTCATTGCTCAGGAACTCACTTATTATGGCCTGGATATTTATAAAAAAAGAGCGCTTTCTGATTTATTGGAGGCTTTACATGAGGTGGATGGTATTGTTTGGATTCGCCTGCATTATGCTTATCCTTCCAAATTTCCGATGGATGTCTTAGAAACAATGGCAAGGCTTCCTAAAATATGTAAATACCTGGACATTCCGCTACAACATATCAGCAATGGTATTTTACAGGCAATGAAAAGACAAATTAGCAAAGAAGAGACGAAAGAGCTGATAGAAAAAGCCAGGGAAATTGTTCCAAATATTGCCATAAGAACAACATTTCTGGTAGGTTTTCCGGGGGAATCTGATTCTGATTTTCAAGAACTACTTTCCTTTATCAAGGAAATGAAATTTGAAAGGGTAGGGGTATTTCAATATTCACATGAAGAAAACACTTCTGCTTATGAATTGGAGGATGATGTACCTGTGGAAATAAAAGAATTCAGAGCACAAATGCTAATGGAAACCCAAAGAGAAATATCTGCCGAACTCAACCACAATAAAATTGGCAAAAAAACGGATATTGTAATTGATCGAATTGAAAATCAATCTTATATAGGCAGAACACAATTTGACTCACCAGAGGTAGACAATGAAGTAATCATTCCTTTCTCTGCAGATTATCACTTACCTGTGGGGTCTTTTTTACAAGTGCAAATAACTGATGCAACTGAATACGACCTTTACGCAATCCCACTTTGAGAGTTGAAATAAAACATTTACCTTTGAATAAATAATATTTTTATGGCTTGGTACAATAGAAAAGAAGAAGGTATCCGTACCTCTACAAAAGAAAAAAAGGAAGCACCGGAAGGTATTTGGCATCAGTGTGGCAAATGCCAGTTCAAAACAACAGTAAAAGACATGAAAGAACATCTTCATGTTTGCCCGAGTCGTATCTGGCGGCGCCTCCCTGCACCTCATTCATGGTATAAAGAAAGCTAGTGGCATCGAATATATTTGTTGCCATCACGA
>CAZNNX010000255.1:0-2694 GCA_964574485.1 uncultured Saprospiraceae bacterium
TAATTCACGCCCTCTGTAAAGCACCAGTTCCTTGAACTTCTCGAAGTTATCGCACTCATACACGTCCCACCCCCCTTTACGCATCAGCTCCTGCTCATCCAGTTGCGCCTGCGTGGACTTCCTCTCGGGGCGCTTGAACTCCACGGCGAACTTGTCGTTGAACTCGAACCGTGCGAAGAGATAATCCGGTACAGATCGATTCGCAGGTGAAGAGAACTTCCGCGCCCAGTATCCGCGCAACCGCGCCCAGTCTACGGACTTCTTCTGTACATCGCACTCGAGAATATCGCGGCCGATAGCTTGAAGGTCGATCGAGTCGGAGAAGGGGTCTTTCATTTCCGATATCTCTTCGCGCGATGACCATCCACCGCCACGGGAAGCCCCGCAGCCCATTTAGGCAGCCGGCACATCAACCGGCCGGCTTCTTCGAACGAGCCGAACGTTTCCGGGATTTCGGTGATCGCTTCGTCGTGTACTGAACCCACCACTGGGTATCCCCCTGCTTCGAGGTTTTGGAGACCACTGACCAGGAGATCTCGGCTGCTGGCTTGGCATAGGTTTTCACACAGTTTCCCCCCGTAGGTTGCGAGTTCCATCCACTGTCGCGTATAGGTATCGATACCCCAGTACCGCATCTCGCCGGGCGCTACCACGTCCACGATCTTGCCCTTGACCAACTTCTGCTCGATCCGCTCCGGGATCCAACGCGGATTGTAATAGGCGATGCGACGCCCCGAGGGCAGGCGCATGTAGAGCCAGCGCCCTTCGACCTTGAACATCACCTTCTTATTCGGCGTGGAATAGACTTTGCCGGGAAACTGGACGGCTTGTTCCGCCGCCGTCTTCAGATCACTCCATCCCTGCACGATCATCGGATTGGTACCGCGCCACAGGCGCTTCAACGAATCACAGGCGATGAACTCATCGTGCGGTAAGTTGGCTCGGTATTGCGGCAGGTTCGTCCACATCCACTCTGCACTCTCGCGAGTTTCCTCGGGGATGAACGGCCCAACCGCTTCGGCCAACTCGGAAAGATTCACGCCGTAATTCGCTGCCATCGTAACGAACGCCGAAGCACCACCCTCGTATCCCATCGCCAGTTCCATCACCTTACCGATCTGGCGGTGTTTCTTCTCGACGGCTGCAGGGTCAACATGGAACGCCCGAGCGTAGGCTAGCTTGTAGAGATCCGGCCCTCGACCTTCATCGAACGCGCGGAACGCCTCTACCTTCCATCTCTCATCAAATAGCCAGGCGTTCATGCGCGCCTCGATGCCCGCGAAGTCCGGGAACAGAAGATCCTTGCCCTTGGCGGGGATGAAGGTACTGCGCACGCATGAGGACGCCACCTTCATCGGATCGATCCCAACGTACAGTTCACGTATCCACTCAAGCGATCGAGCACTGAACGCCTCGACCGCAGTATCCGGATCGTCAATCACAGGACGGAAGAGGTTCTGTAGCTGGACGATCGTACTCGACCAGCGACCCGTTGCCGCGCCGTGATACATGAACATACCACGAAGTCGGCCGTCCTTGCACGCCGCCGCCTGAATGGCGTGGTACTTCGTCACGGCTTTCATGTTGTAGGTGCTGTAAATCTGCAGCGCCTTGCGCGTATCCGAAGGGATACGCTTGTCCGCTGCAACCAAGCGCACCGTCTCCGCCTGCATGTCTTTCAGTTCCGGGCAGCCATGCTCCCGCACCCAGACAGCCAGTTTGTCACGTTGCGTCGGCTTGATGCCAGTCAACTTCTCGCACGTCGCTTCGAGGTACGTCTTGTACTCTTCAACGACATAGAGAATATCATCGATGGCTTTCAGATCTACCTGAATGCCGCGTTCGTTGATGATCTGGTCGAGTTCGTAGACCTTCTGTTCAGCGGACGACAGATCCGGCACGAGCCGATCGATATCGCGCTCCGCCTCCACGTCCTGCTTATTGTAAGCGTAGAGAGTCTGAAACTTCTCCGGGGAGTTCTGCGGCGTGTATCGCCCATCAGGATGTTTCTTCCGCGGCTTGGAGAGCTGCAGCATCGTGATGCGCCCTTCCATCGACTTCGGCGCCGAACCTAGTGCCTCAGCCGCATCACCGAGATGGCGAGGCAAGCCGTGAGCCGCGAGCCTGGACGCCGGGCAGATGCACTGATCGATACGGATAGGCGGGAAACCGATCTTCTTGCCGGCAACGCCATTGAGGACAACGCGCTCGAACTGGGCTTTGTGCGCAGCGACTTTTCCGTTTGCCTCTATAAACACTTCAAACCGTGAGGGAAACGGAGAACCCGGCGTCCACAGCTTAATGGGCTCGTCGTCGAACGCATACGCCATGCAGAGCACTTCCGTGCTCGGGTGCTCAGCGTACCGATAGACCCCCGCGGTCTTCAGATCGCATTCACTGTACGTCTCGATATCGAGATGGAGTCTACTGGCCACGGCCACCACACTCCGGGCACTGCTGCTTTTCCCCGACGATACCGTTGCCTCGGCAAGTATCGCATACCTCGATACTTACGACCTTCTCGCTACGTTCGATCTCATAGACCCGTACGACATCCCAGCCGTTGTAGTTCCCGGTGCGGATATGCGCTCGAAGATCGGTGGCTTCAGGCACTGGCTTTGATCTCCGCGGTGGGTGGTGGGTCGGTGTCGAGATAGATCCCCAGAAGGATCACATGACCGGCTGGGTGGGCGG
>CAZNNX010000256.1:0-2668 GCA_964574485.1 uncultured Saprospiraceae bacterium
GGAAAACTCATATCACCTGCTAGTTTAAAAACTCGAACCGTATCATAGGAATAACCCTTTAATTGATAATCTGTCAACGTTGTGTCTAAATACCAATCACAATTCTTCTTTGAGCATCCATCGTAAGGATGATCGAAAACTACCGATGTTCCACCAAAAAAGTCGACTATTCTGGATCTTTTAACTTGATAAGCCCTTCCTGGGGAGGGAAATGCATCTACCAAATTTCCGAAACTTGACATTTCATACCTGCATTTATATCCCCTGCCATCCACAAAATTGGTTGACATGTTCACAATGAAAAAGTCTTGTATCAAAGTAATATGCTGACTGTAATCTTCATTGCCTGTTTGTGTATACTGCCCAAAGGTGCTTCCTGTAACCCACTGACTGTCGATTGTTCCCGTTTTGTCATTTTCGTAAATCCAGTAAGTTCCTTTTTTAAATAACATATAATCTTTCACTTCACCCATAGTATATACTATAGTGACCGGATCTTTGGGCTTCGGCGGATTTCTTTCTTCGCAACTATTCCCAAATAGCAGCAGCACTGTCGCTACAAAAGTCAATTTCAAGAACTGTATGTGTCTCAATCAGGTAATTATCAGGTGTTCAAATTGTTTTTTAGCTTTCATAAAACAAATTAATAGTAATTTCCCATGGACTGTGATTGGATGTAAAACTTGGACTAAGACAGACTGTGATTAATTTTTTCTCCAGTGTAATAAGGGATTAGCGCAGCAAGAAATTATGGCTTACTTGCAATTTTTCTGCTGATAGATTAACAAAAAAAGTAGGTTTTACTTGTCTATTACAAAAGCTCTTGTAAATCTGTGCTCATTACATACCCCTTGAATGAAATAAAGTCCCGGTCTCAATGTTGGTAATTCAAGATTGATACTGGTGCCCTTTTGAGTGAATTGGGTTATTTCTTGTCCATTCGCTGAATATAACGCCAATGAATATATTGGGTGACTAGATTCGAGTTGTAACTTCCCTTGAAATGAAGGGTTGGGATATACATTGATTTGAGGTGCAAATACGATTTCTTTTTTACTTGCTTTGATATCTGGGTCAAAGAAGAATCCCATATAGTCATTGCCACCATAATTGGTGTACATATCATTACCTACAAACACCGAACTTCCTTTAGATCCAAATCCCACAGATGTTCCCCAGCGCTGTTGTCTAATATAATAATTACGTCTTTCGCCTAATGAAGGCTCAGCATCCATCACATCAGTGAATGTATCTTTAACGAAGTTATAATAACAACTTTGAAAAATCTGACCTGTTAACAATGGTTTTTTAGGCCAAACAAAGTCTTGACCCGCCCATAATTTGATTTCTACGTCATCGCCTAACCAAGCCGTAGGGAACATGGAAATACTCTGCTCCTCCATATTTCCATAAGTCTGATCAAAGAAATATCTCAGAAGTTGGCCTGTGCTATCTAGGACACCAAACAAAGCGCGATTGGCCCGATTGGGAGCAGACATCAGAACTTTGCCTTGATATTTGAATGCCCTGCCAATATGGTCACAAAAATAAATCCTACCTGCCTTGTCGATGCCAAACTTGTATGCCCCTGAATTTGATCCATGCGCAGAGTCGAGCCTAAACACCCACTTAACATTTCCATTTTGCTTCAATCCCAGAATCACATGATCGCGGTAATTACCGCTTTTAGCACTCGGAAATAAAGTAGTATCAACAAAGGGTTGACCTTTGGCTGTATCCGAACTGTACAGCATCGAAAATAAATACATATTTCCTTGGGTATCTTCTGTCCAATCGACTAAGGAAGTAAATCGGTTATAGGTTTTGCTTATGGTACCATCAACGGCGATTTGAAAAATTAAATCTCTGTTGTATATTGGATCATAGGATTTCCCATTAATGGTAACAATATCCGGAGACTTAATATCGGCATATACCACCAAATCATGCTTGTACCCAGGTCGGATATTGGGAATGGCGCCATAAAAATGTATTTTATAACGCAAGGTTCCATCAGCATTGAATCGAAGAACATAGCTCTCGTCAACATTTCTATTTTTAACACCGAGAACCACCTTTCCTAAGTCTAGTGTATCGTCAGTAGATACAGCGATGGCGAAGCCGCCATCTCGAAGAGCAAACAAATCAGACAGCACCACCTTTCTGTTGCCACTTCGTGTTTGAGCAAATAAGTTGAACAAGGGCGCTCCATATTTATCAACTTTTCTGATTACAAAGGAATTCTTTCCATTTGCGCGGTGAATATTACCATCTAGGATCAACGTGTCTGTATAATGAAAAGCCATAAATACGTTTCCCAATGAGTCTATAGTGGGCAATAATTTATTATGCGATTCCGTGAATTTTAACGTGGGTCCTGATGAATAGTATCCGGTATTCCAAGACGGTTTTTGTTGGCCGGTTAACCTTACCGTGAACAATGAAATAGCAGCGAGTAAAATATAGTTTTTCATACATCTATGACGTAAAAAAATAAAAGGTTGCATTTAGACTGATTGTTTTGAATTTTCTAACGGTGAGTATTTAAATAAAAAATCACAACTGAACATACTGCTTTCATAATGGAACAAATCTAAATGGCAGTAAGTATAATTTCATGGTATAAAGCAATCATTGGAAAAAACGCTGAAATTGACCCCTCTCCGTC
>CAZNNX010000257.1:0-640 GCA_964574485.1 uncultured Saprospiraceae bacterium
TGACCCCCAAACAACGGCGTAAAACCTATTCTTGCATTTTCGGTTTTTTACCTACGGAAGCGCTTGCATTCTTTTTGGTTTTCACTGAAAAAAAAACTGAAATTGAATCAATCTTTTGCGCCAGGGTATGTTTTTCCAAGACTTATAAAATAAGAAGGGATCGCTCAGATATCCGACATTTTTTTTATTTTTGCTATCAATTGATTATCTAACCAAACTCAATGTTTTATGTCGTAAAAAATAACAGCAACTAAACTGTTCAAAATATCTGCGTTAGTTTATTCGCGTCGCTGAAAACTGGTAATTTTTAATGGACAAACGAATAATAAACTTTAACGTTCACGCAAGGCGTGGGCTTTATGTTTATCTCGTTTGTCGGTATACCAGTGCCTCAGCGACGGATGTTCTAAAGTCCCACGCCGGTTCATTTTTATCTTTCACCTCTGCTCAGGGACAGAGTAGAATTTATAAAAAACAATACATATGAAAAAAATGAATGTCACCCTGATGCTGCTACTTTTGGCAGTAATTTCTTTTGCACAGGTTCCATCTTATGTCCCCACTAATGGTTTGGTAGGCTGGTGGCCCTAGCGTAGACACATCTTCACGCCCTGGAAAAACAATTTATAGTTTTACTGGT
>CAZNNX010000257.1:650-2655 GCA_964574485.1 uncultured Saprospiraceae bacterium
GCCCTTCAATGGCAATGCCAATGATGAATCTGGAAATGGAAATAATGGAACAGTAAATGGTGCTACGCTGACGAGTGATAGGTTTGGTGTAGCAAGTAAAGCTTATTATTTTGATGGAAACAGTGTGGTTACAATATTAAATAATTTAACCTTGAACATTCAGCCATCAAGCGGGTTCTCAGTATCAATTTGGGCAGAAAGAACAAACTCTAATTTGACAGGACACTTATTTGGAAAAAGAAATGGATGTTTTAACAATACTTTTCAGTACCAAATCGGGTTCAATTTATCCGGTGCTGGTATTGGCTGGGGAGGAATGAATGGTGCATCCAATTCATATCTTGAATATTCACCTCAGTTCAATATTAATCAATGGATAAACTTTATCGGAACATTTGATGGTATTCATTGGAAAATTTATCAAAATGGAATATTAATGGGTATTTTGATTGCGCCAATGCAGCCATCAGTTTCTAGTGATCTGTTAATCGGTGGTTCTGGAACTTGTGTAAAATTCACAGGTAACTTAGACGACATCGGCATCTGGAACCGTGCTTTAGACTCCACCGAAGTTGCAGCATTATACAATGCTAATATCTGCTACCAGTTAGTTACTGTAACAGACACCCTGCTCATCAACACAGGTAGCATCACAGGATTTAACCCGCTTAGCTATGAAAATACAATCAAAATCTGGCCAAATCCCAGCAACAGCCAAATCACGATAGATGCCGGCGATTTAAACCTAATGAATGGCTACAGCATTCGCATTGTCAATGCCTTAGGGCAGCAAATGTTCCAGACCGCCCTCACACAACAACAATATGTAGTGAATTTAGCTACCTGGACAGGGCCCGGACTTTATTATGTAAATATCATCAACCCACAGGGTGTGACTATTGACACGAAGAAGATTGTGATCCAATAAATAAGAGGCTCTTTATTACCACACCTGCATGGCCTTTAGGTTGTGCAGGTGTAATAAGGTGTCGCTCCCTTGGAGATTGCTATTGTATTGTTTTGATGCTTGGCTTGGCGAGTTTTATTTAATTCATTGTCGCTAGGATGTAAATCAATCAGGCTTTACTTTTGAGTCCACTGTCTGATTTTTTCCAAAAGTTCTTGTTTTTTAGTAGGTTTTGTAATGTAATCATCTGCTCCGGCACGAATAATTTCATCGATATTTTCTTTAAAAACATGGGCAGAAACTGCGATAATGGGTATATGTTTGAATTTTTTGTTTTTCTTGATATACCTGGCGGCATCTATGCCATTCATAATAGGCATCTGAATATCCAGTAAAATGAGATCAAATTCTTCAGTTTCTAATTTTTCAATTAATTCTTTACCATCATAGACCTTGGTCAGGCTCATATTTTCCCCTTCCAGTACTTTTTCCAGTAACTTTTGATTGATTTCAACATCTTCAGCTGAGATGATTCTCAATTTATTGATTTCCTCCTCTGCTACAGTATCAAGAGGTTGATAATCAGCTGCGTTTTCAAAAGGAAACCTGATGCTAAATTCAGTTCCCTTGTCTATAACACTTTCACAGCTAATACTTCCCTGATTGAGTTGAACCAATTTCTGAACAATAGACAATCCCAAACCCGATCCTCCGTACTTTTTTGTCAGAAAGTCTTCCCCTTGTTCGAAGGGTACGAATAATTTATTTTTTTTATCGGAATCGATACCAATCCCCGTATCTTTAACGACCAAGTCCAGAGTCTGCTCCTGTAATTGTTTGACAGTAAATTTAATAAAACCGCTGTGGGTAAACTTTACTGCATTTGACAACAGATTTTGAAGGATAATTTCCAATGAACCTTTGTCTGCCCAGATATTTCTTTTGAGCTTGGGATCAAATTCCAGTGTAAAATCCAATTGCTTGGCAGCTGCATTTTTTTTATGGGTTTTAATAATGCCTTCACATAGATCGTAGAGAGGAAAAAGTTCTTTTTGAATGGTATATTTTCCGGACTCTAGTTTTGAAAAGTTAAGAATA
>CAZNNX010000258.1:0-2649 GCA_964574485.1 uncultured Saprospiraceae bacterium
GTACCTGTGGCTGATCCTTGTAAAATACTGAATCTCAATCCAACCGGACTGTTGGCAACCAAATTATTCGATGCATTTCTGATAATAGCCTGGTAACTCATTTTTTGTGGAACCTGAGCCATAGCTTGAAAAGCGAGCATTAAAAATGTGCAACTAAGTGCTAATTTTAAAAAGTAAGATTTCATGAACATTTGTCTTTTGAAATATGAGATTGATTGTATAATATGATTTTTGAAAAATTCAATTTCAAATCATAAACAAAAATAATCCTTTTGATGGGAAATTTAGTCTTTTTAGTCTTTTTTAGATATGAATTAACAAGGAGTTCAATTCCAAAAATTCATCTAAATTTTCACAAAGGAATGGCAGCTCTTACCCCTTGAACCAGCAATGCAAACCTGATAAATTCCTGCTGTCAATCCAGATGTACTGATCATCCATCCCTCTTGTGTCACGGTAGCGATTATTTCAATTTTTTGACCCAATAGATCAAAGATTTGAACTGATTCCACCTTAGTTTCTCCACTCTTAATTTGAAAATAGGAACTACAAGGATTAGGATACAATTGAACCAAATTCTCCAAAGGAAAAAGAGCAGTAGGGCCAGGCTCCCAAAGAACCAAACCAGCAGAGCGCGTGCCTATCCAAATGGCACCGGATTTATCTTTTTGTATGTGATGGATAAAATCATCCGGAAGTGGACAATTCGTTGTATTGTAATAAGACCATTGATCGCTTGCTGAATGAAGCACAATCCCATTTTGTTCTGTACCAATAAACTGTAAATCGCTTGAGTCTATAAAAATACTATTGGCAGCACTGACGGGCATTCCAGAATTGGCCTGATTAAAACTTTGCCAAGTGGTATTACTGAATTGCACAAAAACACCCGCTGCAGGTGAAGCAAACCAGTAATTTCCAGCAGCATCCTGTGCCATTTCAGCGATGGAATTATCCGGAATTCCACTATTATTATTCCTTGTCAACACCACCAAAGTTGTATCATAAGTATAACCCATACCTCCATTCACTGTTCCAAAATTGATTCTTCCGTCGTTACCTAATAACAAACTAGAAATATTATTGGAGAACAGATCTGAATTTGAAGTTGTCCAAACGCGCCAATTCGTCCCGTCAAACATAGAAAGACCTTCAACCGTACCCACCCACAATCGATTTTGTAAATCTACCAAAACAGATCTCACATAATAATCAGGTATGCCTGAATTCGTAGGGTTAAACGATTGCCAATTTTGACCATCAAATTTATATAATCCACTTTGCATAGTTCCGATCCAGACATGATTTTGAGCATCAATATACAATGCCCGAATCGCATTATCCTCCAATGGAGAATTCGTGGTATCAAAAACAATCCAACTACTGTCGTTATACAGGGCTAATCCAAAATCTGTTCCTATCCATTTTCTGTTGAGAGCATCTACCTGAATCAAACGAACCGTATTTGAGGGCAAGGGACTGTTTGCCTCGTTAAAAATAGTCCAT
The DNA here is from genome assembly GCA_964574485.1 of uncultured Saprospiraceae bacterium. Classification (GTDB taxonomy): domain Bacteria; phylum Bacteroidota; class Bacteroidia; order Chitinophagales; family Saprospiraceae; genus Saprospira. The sequence goes on from CAZNNX010000258.1 coordinate 1,507, forward strand.
CTGTCTTGTCCCAGGCTAAGTTCAAAGCAAAAAATTAACAATAGAAAGATATAAACTGCTTTCATCTCAATAAATCTTTAAATAACTGATAGTAGTTTTCCCAGTCTGCTCGATTGCGCATAACTGTTTCCAGATATTCCTTCCAAATTTGCAGGTCTTGGTCTTTATCACGAACTATCGTTGAATAAATAGATTCATACATATGTTCTGGCATAATCTCCCCCTTACTAAAATATGTTGCCATGGATTGGGCAGCTGTCATTACAGAAATAGCTTCTGCCGTACTTAATGTAGAACTGGGAATTTTTAATTTTAATTTTCCATCGATAGTTTTACCCGTTCTAAGCTCACGAAACAATACAACAAGTTTTTCAATTTCCCTGATGGGATCTGTCTGTAATTTCATATTAAAATCAGTACAAAAATCACCAAGTCTTTGTTGAACGATTTTCACCTCATCTTCTAAACTTTCTGGTAAAGGCAAATAAATTGTATTAAACCTTCTCTTCATAGCAGAAGAAAGTTCATATACACCTTTGTCCTTATCATTGGCTGTAGCAATCAGATTAAAGCCTTTTTTGGCAAAAACCTGTTGATTTAATTCCGGGATGCTGATTAACTTCTCGGACAAAACGGTAATCAAACTATCCTGGATTTCTGCTGGAATTCTTGTTAATTCCTCTATCCGAACAATGGCACCTTTTTCCATTGCCTTCATCACAGGAGAAGCTATTAATGCGGCCTTGCTAGGACCCTGGGCAATCAGGAGGGCAAAATTCCAATTATATCGTAAAGATTCCTCACTTAGACCAGCAGTACCTTGTACTAAAAGACCAGAATCTCCACTAATCGCAGCGGCCAAATGTTCGCTCACCCAAGATTTTGCCGTTCCAGGCAAACCCATAAGAAGAAGAGCCCTGTCAGTAGCTAGTGTGGCGACTGCCATTTCAATAATATTTCTTTTCCCTATGTATTTGGGTTCGATTTCAAATCCATCGTCAAAATTTTTCCCCATGATATAATCTACCACAGCCTGAGGGGAAAGTTGCCAATGTTCAGGTTTTGTAGCCGAATCAACAGAAATCAAATAATCCAATTCCTTTCGAAATCGAATTTCTGCACTCGGCTTTAAAATATCGTACG
>CAZNNX010000259.1:0-2648 GCA_964574485.1 uncultured Saprospiraceae bacterium
GTGGGGTTTGGATTTGAGCGTGAGAAGTCATGCTTCCGAAAAGCAATGCGAGAAAAGCAAGTTTTTTCATGAGGTTTAATAATTTGGTGCAAAGATATAAAGCTGCTTGAGTTGTCGCCCTTTCGATTTATTCAATGATTGAGAGATAAATTAATTTTACATTTGTAAGTACTCGAACCAGATGACTAAAGTTAATCAATTCTCATATTTTTTTCATGGAGGTTTTTATTTTGGAAAACGAAAAAATTCTAAATTGAATTAAATGTTATTCAGTAGCGAGATTTTTCTGTTTTTCTATTTACCCGTTTTACTTTTAGTTTACTATTTGTTTCCCAATCGATTCAAGAACTACATATTGTTGGGAGGTTCAATAGTTTTTTATTCTTGGGGAGCACCAAAATTTATATTTGTTGTTCTCGGAACAACTATACTCGATTTCATTTTGGTTCAAAGTATGTACAACCAAAAAGAAAAAAAACGTAAGAAGCTTTTTCTTTTGGCCTCTATTTGTTTAAATACTGGTATTCTATTTTGGTTTAAGTATTCCAATTTCTTTGTTGAAAATCTAAATCATTTTTTCATTTCTTTAGGTGTTGAGCAATTAAATTGGATTGAAGTGGTTTTACCAATTGGCATTTCTTTTTACACGTTTGAAACAATTACCTATGTAGTGGATGTTTATCGTGGAATTCATAAGCCACAGAAGAATTTTGCAGAGTATTTGCTCTACGTTCTTTTCTTTCCAAAACTGATTGCTGGGCCAATTATTCGGTATCATGAGTTTGCTCCTCAAATACAGGATAGATTTAAAAAGGAGGTTTCGCTTACTTATGGAATTTTCAGGTTTTCACTTGGCCTAGCTAAAAAAATTATTATCGCGAATCAATTAGGAGTCATAGCAGATATGTACTTCTCTCAGCCTATTGAATCATTGGATTCATTATCAGCATGGATAGGTATAATAGCATATACTTTTCAGATTTACATTGATTTTTCTGGTTATTCAGATATGGCAATTGGATTGGCCGCTATGTTTGGTTTTGATATAGCAGAAAATTTCAACTTTCCCTATGTTTCTCGAAGTATCACAGAGTTTTGGCGACGCTGGCATATTTCCTTGGGAAACTGGATGAAAAATTATCTATATATCCCACTTGGTGGAAACAGAATGGGAAGTAATTATTTGCTCTACAGAAATTTGATGATAGTTTTCCTGATTTCTGGATTTTGGCACGGTGCATCTTGGAATTTTTTGTTTTGGGGTTTTTACCACGGAATTTTTTTGATAATTGAAAGGTTGTTTTTAAAAAGATTTTTAGAAAGTCTCCCAACAATTGTAGGTATCATGTACACTTTCATTGTTGTGCTTATTGGTTGGGTGTTTTTCAGAACAGAAGATTTCAATTATTCTCTTCGATTTATTCAGAAAATGTTTTCCTTTCAGTTTGAAATTCAGGTTTTACCAGACATAGAATTTTGGTTTAGCCTCACTATTTCCTTTGTTTTATCCATTTTTTTCGCAAAGTGGAATTTTTTTCAAACTGTGGTTCAATCCTTATCATCCCCAAGAAGCAACAGTTTCATCAGCTTATCAGCTTCATTTATACTCTTGCTTTTGTCCACCTCATGGATTATTAGTCAAGGGTTTAATCCTTTCATTTATTTCAGGTTCTAATGCTTAACAGGAAAAATAAATTCATTTTGTTCGCCTTTTGTGTGGTGATGTTGTTTCCCGTTTATTCCCGTTATTCGGATTTGTTTGATGTTTTTCGTCTTCATGGAGTGGCAGCAGAACAAGAACCTCAGATGAAATATGATGTGAAAATGTATTTTTCTGGAGATTTTCAATTGCTTGCAGAATCAAGGATGAAACAAACTTTAGGCGGACGTAATTTTTTTATTCGTGTTTACAACCATTTGAGATTCAATTTGTTTGGAAAGACAACCGCAGGCAATGTTGTTTTTGGAAAAAACGAATACCTCTTTGAAAAACCTTATCTGGATAGCTATATTGGTCTCGATATGCTTCCAGAAGATAGCGTGAAACTTAGAATTAATCAATTGGAAAAAATTCAAGCTACACTAGAAAATCAAGGAAAAACTTTTGTTTTTGTTTTAGGACCTAGTAAATGCTACTACTATCCAGAATATCTACCGGGGGAATATTTGAAAAAAGGAAAAAACGTAGTAAGAAATTATGATCGGTTCACTTCTGCTTTAAGTTCCAGTAAATTGAACATTATCGATTTCAATAAGTATTTTGTCACACTCAAGAAGCACACAAAATATCCTTTGTTTCCACAGCATGGGATACATTGGAGTACTTATGGTGCTTGTATAGCCTCAGATTCCATCATCAAATTTATAGAGTACAAATCAAAAGCCAATCTTCCTGATTTAACTTGGAACAAGGTTGAGACAGGGGCACCGAGAGATTCCGATTATGATTTGGGAAACCTGTTAAATCTTTTGTTCCAAAGAAAATCGTTGGAGATGGGCTATCCCAAATTTTTAACAGAATCTGGCGATCATTTTAAACAAGTAAAAGCGGTTGTTATTGGAGATAGTTTTTTTTGGGCCATAATTAACGTTGGATTCGCTCATTCCTTTCAAAGCCTTCAATATCGTTATTACAACCACGAGACCTT
>CAZNNX010000260.1:0-1538 GCA_964574485.1 uncultured Saprospiraceae bacterium
CAACTCAAACACCCTGCACTTAAAGATGAAGTCACCATACTTTTTGACGAGAGACTGGTTCCTCATATTTTTGCTAAAAATAGTGCGGATGCCTTTTTCGCACAGGGATTTGTAACTGCTTCCCTGCGTTTATGGCAAATGGAATTTCAAACCCATGCCATATCAGGTAGACTTACTGAATTTTTAGGTACAACGGCTGATAGAAAGGAAAAATTATTATCTTTTGACCTATCCAAAAGAAGACAAGGCTTAAGTCAAGCTGCTAAAAAGTCTGTAGAATTATGGAAAAAAGATCCAAAATCTTACGCTTACTTAGAAGCTTACAGCCAGGGGGTCAATGCATTTATTGAATCATTACAGTATGCACAGTTGCCTATAGAATATAAAATTCTCGATTATAAACCCGAACCTTGGTCTGTATATAAATCTGCGCTCCTGCTAAAAGCTATGGCTGAAGATCTGGTAAGTAAAGACCTGGATTTTCAGATGACGAATGCATACAAATTTTTTGGCCCTGATAAATTTAAAAATTTATATCCCGGCTATTTTCAAGAGCAAATCCCCATTATAACAGATTCTTCAGCATATCAATTTACAGCTGCTATAAAATCTGATAGTTTTGTAAATCCATATCTCAATTATGGGAATCAAACAAAATTCCAGGAAATCAGCCCAAAGGGAATTGGTTCCAACAATTGGGCTATCGGGCCATCAAAATCGATTTCGGGAAGTCCAATATTATGCAATGATCCACATCTTGGATTGAACCTTCCCTCCATTTGGTTTGAAATTCAAATGGTTTCCAACGAATTTAACTCTTATGGCGCCTCATTGCCCGGAGCACCTGGTGTTATATCTGGGTTCAACCGTCATATTGCCTGGGGAGTTACAAATGTTTCTCATGATGTTAAAGATTGGTATGCTATACAATGGAAAGATGAAACTAAAAAATATTATCTACTGGATGGAAAATATGTTGCAGCTAAAATAGTTTTAGATACCATCAAATCTAAAGATGGAGAGATTTGGGTAGATACAATCCGCTACACACACTGGGGTCCCGTTGCTCAAAATGTAAATAATCAGGATTTTGCTCTGTATTGGTTGGCAAATGAGGCAGGTCAAGAGCCACTTACTTTTTTAAAATTAATGAAGGGTAAAAATTATAATGATTATGTAGACGCCATTCAATACTTTTCTTGTCCTGCTCAAAACATTGTTTTTGCGTCACAAAATGGGGACATCGCTTTGTGGACACAAGGAAAATTGCCTGTCAGAAAAACGAATCAGGGAAAATTCGTCATGGATGGCAGTATCCTGTTTAATCAGTATGATGGATTTATACCACAGAATCAAATCCCACATGAATTGAATCCAATAAAAGGCTTTGTGGAATCTGCCAATCAACATTCAGTTTCTCCCAAATATCCTTATGAAATTTATGGTTATTTTGAAGAATATAGAGGTAGATTTCTGCATAAATCCTTACCAGAAATTCAAAAAGCTGATATAATCGCGCTGCTGAACCTTCAAAAAAG
>CAZNNX010000260.1:1548-2621 GCA_964574485.1 uncultured Saprospiraceae bacterium
CCACAACCAGTTTTCCAATATTTCAGCATTTTGTTAGAAAAAGGAAAATTGAATAAGGATGAACTTGAAATTTTAGCCCTTTTTAAAGGATGGAACTATGTCTATGATTCCAATTCAAAGGCAGCTACTGTTTTTGAAGATTGGTATGTAAATTTAAACAATGAAATGTATGATGAAATCATCTGGGCTAATGAAAAAGGCATGGATTTGATTTTCCCTGACGAATGGCATTTACTCTCATTATTCAAAAGAGATACAGGAAGTTTTATTATTGACAAAATAAATACCGATAGCAAGGAAAAACTATCAGATATCGTAACACAATCTTTTAAAAAAACTACACAAACGGTTCCTAAGAAAAATAAGCAGCCAATTGAATGGCGGGAAATGAAAGCAACTGCTCTGTTCCATCTGGCTAAAATCAAAGAATTCTCGGTTACCCAACTGGATGTTCCAGGTACTTATCATGCCCTAAATGCTGTTAGTAATCGATATGACTTTGAAAATTCAAGGAAAGAACAAAAAATAATTCACAAGGATAAGTCAAGTAGTGGTCCATCCTGGAAACTAGCAGTAGAACTTGGAAAAACACCCAAAGCAAAAACCATTTACCCCGGGGGGCAATCTGGAAATCCAGGCAGTTTTTATTATAAAAATATGGTGCAAGACTGGGCTGCAGGAAAATACTATGATGCGCACTTTTTAGACAAGGCCGAGTTGCCTAAAAATCAATGTATTCACATCCAAAAACTAAAAAATTATTAGTATGTCTTTTCTCCTCCATTGTATATCCATATTCCTGGGCAGCCTCCTACTTCATTTTATTTTTCCTTCCCTCTGGTGGGCTCCTGTTATTCCTTCGCTGTTAGCCGGATTTTATTTCCAATTACCCAACTGGAAAAGTTTTTTTAGTGCGTTTATTTCTGTAGGTTTATTGTGGTTCATTCTTATTTTTTGGATGAGCTCTCAAAATAACCATCAATTATTAGACATGATGAAGACCATACTACCCTTTGGTTCCAGGTCAACAACCTTTATTACAGTTAGTTTGTTGGGTGCCATATTAGGCGGAT
>CAZNNX010000261.1:0-2619 GCA_964574485.1 uncultured Saprospiraceae bacterium
GAGTAGTGGTCTCCAAAACCATTGGTCGTGGGTTCGAATCCTACCGCCCGTGCACCTTAAAATACAAAAGTCGTGTCAAAACTTAAAACATATTTTCAAGACACTTACAACGAAATGGTTCATAATGTGACTTGGCCTACTTGGCTTGAGTTACAAAATAATACTATTTTAGTTGTTGTATCTTCTGTGCTTTTAGCACTTGTAATCTTTCTAATGGATTTTGCTTTTGGTATATCTGGAGAAGCCGATGCAATTTGGAAAGGAGTTTTAGGTTTTATTTACGGTTCTTTTTAATTCGGCATAATGTCTGACATAACAAAAAAGTGGTACGTTGTTCGTGCCGTAAGTGGTAAGGAAAAGAAAGTTAAAGAGTATCTTGAACTTGAAATAACTCGTGCTAAATTGGATGATTACGTTAGTCAAGTACTTATTCCTACTGAAAAAGTTTTCAAAATTCAGAATAACAAAAAGGTTACAAAGGAAAGAGCATACCTACCGGGCTATGTTCTTATCGAGGCAGCGTTGATTGGTGAAGTTTCTCACGTTATCAAGAGTATTCCAAATGTTATTGGTTTTTTGGGTACTGAAAAAGGTGGAGATCCTGTTCCAATGCGGTTGTCCGAGGTTAACAGAATTTTAGGTAAGGTTGATGAGTTGACTGAATCGGAAGAGGAAGTGAAAATTCCTTTTGTTATTGGAGAGCCGGTTAAGGTTATTGACGGTCCTTTCAATAATTTTAGTGGTGTTGTTGATGAAATCAATGAAGACAAAAAGAAATTAAAAGTTATGGTGAAGATTTTCGGAAGGAAAAACCTTTTGGAATTGAACTATATGCAAGTAGAAAAAGAAAGTTAGTATTAACCGTAGGAGTGGGGTGATGATTTAAAGCTTCCCGTCAGTAAACCCATGTTAGACTACATAAATTATAATCTATGGCTAAAGAAGTAGCAGCGTTAATTAAGCTACAAGTCAAAGGTGGTGCTGCAAATCCATCTCCGCCAATCGGTCCTGCGTTAGGTTCGAAAGGTGTGAATATTATGGAATTTTGTAAGCAGTTCAATGCACGTACACAAGACAAAATGGGAAAAATTGTTCCTGTTGTGATTACTGTGTATAGTGACAAGTCCTTTGATTTTGTATTAAAGACAGCTCCAGCTGCAGTGCAGATTGTTGAGCAAACAAAAATCAAAAAAGGTTCATCTGAGCCAAATCGTGCTAAAGTTGGTACCATTTCTTGGGATCAAATTAAGATGATTGCTGAGGATAAAATGCCTGATTTGAATTGTTTTACAGTTGATGCCGCAATGAGTATGGTTGCGGGCACCGCACGAAGTATGGGTGTTGTTGTTAAAGGTGGTGAAGCACCGAAGACCAAATAATTTGTATTATGAAAAGAGTTTCGAAAAAAAGAAAAGAGATTTTGGCAAAGTTTGACTTGTCGAAATCATACACTCTAACAGAGGCATGTGATTTGGTTAAAGGTATTTCTACTTCTAAATTTGATGCATCTGTAGATATCGGCGTTCGATTAGTGGTTGACACTCGCCAGGCGAAGCAAATGGTTCGTGGTACTGTTGCTCTTCCACACGGGACAGGTAAAGATGTTAAAGTTCTTGTTTTGTGTACACCAGACAAAGAAGCAGAGGCTCAGGCAGCTGGTGCAGATTATGTTGGTTTGGATGACTACATTGCTAAAATTAAGGGTGGTTGGACTGATGTTGATGTGATTATTACAATGCCTTCTGTAATGGGTAAAGTTGGTGCTTTGGGACGTATTTTAGGTCCAAGAGGATTAATGCCAAACCCAAAGACAGGTACTGTAACAATGGAAATTGGTAAGGCCGTTCAAGAGGTGAAGGCTGGTAAAATCGATTTCAAAGTTGATAAATATGGTATTGTTCACACATCTGTTGGAAAAGTAAGTTTTGAAGGTGAGAAAATTCGTGATAACGCTCATGAAGTAATTCAAGCTTTGGTTAAACTTAAACCATCAGCAGCAAAAGGTACTTACATCAAAAGTGTTTACCTAAGCGCAACAATGAGTCCTGGAGTTCAGGTAGATACTAAGTCTGTTACTGCTTAAAATTAAGAAAGATGACAAGAGAAGAAAAAGCAAAGTACATCGAAGATTTAGCAGCAGAGTTAAGTGCAAGCAATGTTTTATATGTAACTGACACAGCAGGTTTAACTGTTGAATCAGTAAACACTTTACGCAGAAGATGTTTCCAAGCGAATATCAAAATGCGTGTTGTGAAGAATGCATTATTGCAAAAAGCAATGGATCGCGTTGAAGGTAAAGAGTATGGTGCATTACGTTCAGTTTTGAAAGGTGCAACTTCTTTACTTATTGCAGAAACTGCAAACGCTCCAGCTAAGTTAATTTCGGATTTCCGTAAAAAAAGTGATAAACCGCTTTTGAAAGGTGCTTATGTAGAAGAGGCAATTTTCGTAGGTGATAATCAGCTTGCAGTTCTAGAATCCTTGAAAAGCAAGGAAGAATTGGTGGGTGAAATCATTGGTCTATTACAGAGTCCTGCTAAGAATGTACTTTCCGGTCTAACTGGCGCCGGTTCAAAAATCGCTGGTATTTTGAAAACGCTCGAAGAAAGAGCATAATTA
>CAZNNX010000262.1:0-2614 GCA_964574485.1 uncultured Saprospiraceae bacterium
CACTTCACATGGCAATTAAAAATGAATATTCTCTTTAATTTCTGAATATACTGAGTGTGCTTGTATAGACTTTACCGCCCGGAATCTCTATTACATAGTAATAAGTTCCATCCACACAATTTCCTCCATCCCAGTTGTTCTGATAATCTTTAGATTCATACACTTTCATTCCCCATCGGTTAAATACCATTAAATGACTAACACCAAAGAATGGAAGATATTCAAAATAAAGTACATCATTTTGATTATCACCGTTGGGTGAAATTACGTTGGGTGTTGTTAGTTCAGGCGGAATGATCTCAATGGTATCACAAATGGTATCCTTACACCCTGTAATTGATTCAATGATCAAACAAACTTCATAGGTTCCGACATTTGGATAAATATGTATCACTGATGAATCCGTTGAAGATGAACCGTCACCGAACGTCCAGTACCAAATCGTAGCAGGGTTTGCGGGGTAAGACGAGGAATCAATGAATTGTACAGGTTGATCAATAAATGCAGACGATGGGAATGACAAATTTGAAACCGGATTAGGTGATATGTACAACATGAAAGAATCTTTTTCAGCCTGACATCCATTCAAATCAGCATTTCCCCAAAACCACATTTGCTGGTTAGTGTTAGAAGTATTATAAAGAACAGTATCAATGTTATTTGTTCCCGTAAACCATGAAGAATTAATCCAGTTCACAACAGCATTATCAGGACAAACATCATAGGTATGTTGAAATTGTTCGCCGCTACAAATCAGCACACTGTCAGTTATAGAAGAAATGTATGGAGTAGGTTTTACATTCACAATTTTTTGAGGAAATCCTGTGATGCTGTTACCACAGGCATCTGTAACTGTAGGTACAGGAATTATGAGTTGAGCAGTTGAGTCGCAAATTTCAGGGCAATTGGGACGAGTTATGGTTAAGGGACTTGTTTGATTGATAAGGGCACAAGTGGTAACATTATTACCAATCACTTCAGGTCCGGCAAGCCATGGGTGATTAACCGTATATGGCGGTACACCATATCGTACGTATGGTCGCATGGTTAGTTCACATTCATCTGAACAAATAGTGGCAGGCTGAATAGTGAGCATGGATCCACCAATTTCAGCTGTTCGTCCCTCAACAAATACACTGAACGGCCATTGAGTAAATGGATAATAGTAAATGTAATTTAGATCACAACCGGGTACACCGATATTACGACCAATGTGCATGCGCACATATATTGTGCGATCATTACATGAAGCACCCATACAACAAGTGAGGGGACTACGATAATCAATATCTTCAAGATATGCTGTGCCTGGTGTATTTCCGGTAGGAGGAGCAACGGTAAGCGGTTGGGTAGCTCCACAAGTTGTGCTAAAATACATTTGTCCGTTTGCCATGGTTGCAATCGTAAACGGATCAGCATAATAACTACCTGTAACATACACACCCGTAATTGTTACCTGACCGGGAATAGTTACGGCAATACTGTCAATGTTATAGTTAGGAATTAGACACGATTCCATGTACCCGCCAGTCCATGTACTTGTTGGTCCGGTTATCAGCGGGTCTATTACAATCGGATATGAACGATTGGGTGAGTTTAGCCAGTTTTGATCCAATTGTGCAGTAATTTCATATCCCTGTGCATTTTTTTCCCATTGATAATTGGATAATGAAATTTCTCCCGAATAATCATACACAATTACCGGTTGAATACTTCCTAATATCTGTTTTTTATCATCAGTAATAATTAATATATGTTTCAGCTGGGGATGATTTTCTAAACGGTAAGCTGTATTTAATTGAAATTTCCAAGAAGGAGTATCAAATGAAACAGGATGAGTGAGCGTAATCTGTGTTTTAATAGCATTGTTACGAAAGTTAGCTGTGTATTGCATTCCATCATTCCAGTTCCAAACAATTGAGGTTGAATCCTGAATTCCTTCTAAGTTATTTAATGATTCAATGGATTTACCTAACACATCTTTTGTATGTAAACTAAAAATAGGGGATGACCGATGTGAATCATATACGGTAATATTTCCCTGCATGTCTAAATCCATGGGATATTTTTGACGGCTTGATTGCCAAGTATTGCTTAATTGAACGGGAGTTATTTCAATCGATTGCCACTTATTTTGCAGATCAAGATAATGCAAAGGAGATTTACTGAACTGATGAATTATTCTTCCGTCACTGGTACGAAATGATTTTTTATATTCTTCTCTTTCACTTACAAGTTCATCAGAAATTTTTGGATACTCAAAAACATGACTTGCAGTTGTTAGTTCTAATGTTTGAGCTACAGATAACATTACATAAAGCAAGCCTGATAGTAAAAAGAAAAGTCTTTTCATTTCGACTGTAATTTAATTCTAATATAAACATTTTCATTTACATATATTAAATTAATAGGGCTTATTTTTTTTAAAAATTAATTGATTATATTGGTTTCATAAAAATCAATCAAATGAAAATTAAATTTTTTATTTTATTACTAACTCTTTTTACTTTCACTGTAATAGTAAAAGCACAAAACTTAGTGTTTAGCCAGGTAAAACTAGTTAGTACGCAAGAAACAGTACCTGCGGGTAAAGTATGGAAGGTTGAAGGTGTGA
>CAZNNX010000263.1:0-2597 GCA_964574485.1 uncultured Saprospiraceae bacterium
CTTCCATTTCTTGAATTCATTTCAAAACAAATATATTGTTGCCTGTGTTTACCTGTTCCTCTGACTTCTGCGTAAATTCTGATTTGAATGCCCTCCGTTAAGTTGCCTTCCAGAACTGGGTATCTACTAATAAAAAAATTGATGACCCCTCCTTGAATTTCAGTACTTCTCAAATTGTATTTCTGTCCTAAGTTTTGAAAGTTGATCAACATCTCCTGCCTTTGATTTATTGCAAATCGAAAAAGGAAGAAGAGTAATCCAAAAATGGCAGTCGCCATTAAATAAACAAATAAATTTTCCATAGCTATTTTGTTTTGTGTTTGTATAAATATAATTCTTTTAGGCTGAATTCAACTTGTTTGTATTTTGATGTATCAATTTGGTTAGACTTTTGGTACCCTATGGCATAATTCTGTGATTTATAAACAGTGGATAAGTCTATGTGATAATATCTATATAAATAACCATGAATTTTCCAATCAGTATATAATTGATTATCAATCCATAATTCCTTATGTGCACCTGTTTTTTTGGCAATCTGGTCCAAATCTGAAAATAGTTTTTCATGACGACTATATCTGCCATAGAAACTATTTGAAAGAATAAGGCTAATAATAAAGGTGAAAAGTAAAATACCTTTCAGTAGAATTTCTACTTTGCTTTTTTTAAATTCTACAAATAAGTATTCTGTTACATTTTTAAATACGAGCATCCAATATAATGCATACAGGAAAAATGCCGGTATCAAATAATGGCCTAGTTGTTTTGTGCTAACAAGAAAAGGTAAAGAACTGCAAAGGAACAAAAGGAGTGTAAATAAAGAATTTTGTTGAAAAAAATCTAATGGGATTCTTTTGGAACGTGCAAAAAAATAAAGGAATATGGAAAGAATATGAAGAATAATGCTCTCTTCCAAAAATATTTTAAGTAAATAAAATCTTGAAATAATATCACCTTGAGTTGCCAGACTCCCTTTTATCTGAAGATCAAAATAGCTTTGAAAAAATGATTTGGAATCGGGTAGTAAAAGTATCAAAATAAAGAAAAAGACGAAGGAGAAAAAAATAGTAAATATAGTTTCAAATAGGATCAATTTAAACTGTTTTTGAAAGTCCTTAAAATGGTAGGCCATGGGGACTATCCATAGAAAAAGTGCTACCGGACCCTTAGTTAGAAAACCCAGGAAAATAAAAAAAGTAAAAAGCAGCAAGTAAAGAATTTGTTTTTTTTCCTTTTTCTGAAACTGCAAATACAATAATACTGCCATCAATATTATCGGGGTCAGAGAGTTTTCTAGCATGTTATTTCCAAAGGACCAACCTATCAGGGGAATGCATAAAACAAAAAAAACGGGTTTCTCAGTTTTTGTTGAATGGGTAAGAATTTTATATAATTTCCCCATCAAATAAAAGCTAAAAACAGCCATGATCAGTCCGTAGAGTTTTTCAATCCAAAAATGATCACCCAATACTTTGAAGAACAAAGCCTGTAACCAGAATGCCAAGGGGGGATGACCATGAAAATGAGGATCCAGTGCATTACTTACTTTTAAAATCCAAATATTTTCACCCGGCTCTGTTGCTAAATTTCTACTGATACAGGCATAAAAAATACCATCGTCAAATGTGCCGATCGTAAACAAAGGAACGAGGAATAAAATTCCAGTCATTCCAGCTGTCAATAAAAAGGAAAAGGGTAGTTTATCAAGCCATTTAACGATGCTGTTCATAAAAGTCCTGTATTCTTGGATCAATAATAATGTCTTTGGGCTTAAGAGGTTGTGTAAGTACAATTCCTTCCAAAGTTCTGCATCTACTCAATGCAACATAGGTTTGTCCTGCCTCAAAGGCTCCTCCTTTTAAATCAATGATTACCCGATCAAAAGTATTTCCCTGGCATTTATGAATCGTTACAGCCCAGGCCAATTTGAGCGGATATTGAGAGTAAGTTCCCACAATTTGTGGTTCAATCGTTGTATTGGCTTCTTTATATTTAACTGCTTCCCAAACAGATTTTTCTACTTTGATCCTTACTGAATTTCCATTTTCTGATTGTAAATCTACCCATACTTCATCTACACCTAAGGCAGAAACAATGCCTATACTTCCATTTACAAATTTACGTTGGGGATCATTCTTGATAAACATAACCTGGGCACCTTCTTTTAGTACCAATGGGCTATCCATGGGTTCGTTTTTTATCTCACCCTTTATTTCTGGGAGGTACATGAATTCTTCTGACTTCAACTCTCCCAAACGAGATTTGTTGATTTCATTTACAGTTTGATTTCTTGCAGATATGGTTATGTATAAAGGTTCATTTCTGGGAAAATCCGGAATGTAGCGCGCATTAATTTCCTCTACGTCCTCATAGTCCAATGAGCCATTCCGAATAGAAGATAATAGCTGTAAAAATCTTTTTTCCTTTTGTCTGAATACTTCATGTAACTCGATCATCTGTAATTTTACATTCTGTAAAACCTGAGCACTAAAGAAATAGGGAGAATTGTAGTAAAGCTTAAAATTATTTTTTTCTTCCTCTGAAGCAACAACGGGAGGTAATTGAAATAAATCTCCAAAAAATATCATGCGACAACC
>CAZNNX010000264.1:0-2573 GCA_964574485.1 uncultured Saprospiraceae bacterium
TCCATTCAAAGACGTCACCAAAAATTGGTAGAAGAATCTCCTTCCCCCTTTATAGATGAAGATCTGAGAAAAAGAATGGGAGAAGCTGCAATCCTGGCTGGTAAATCCATTAATTATGAGGGTGTTGGAACCATAGAATTTCTTGTTGACAAACACAAGAATTTCTATTTCATGGAAATGAATACCAGAATTCAGGTAGAACATACTGTAACTGAAGAAGTTATTGATTACGACCTCATCAGAGAACAAATAAAGATCGCTATGGGTGAACCGATTTCCGGTATTAATTATTTTCCTACAATGCATGCCATTGAATGCAGAATCAATGCAGAGGATATTTATAATGGCTTTAGACCCTCTCCTGGAAAGATTACTTCCTTTCATAGCCCAAAAGGTCATGGCGTAAGAGTAGACACGCATGTGTATGCTGGTTATACGATTCCTCCATTCTACGATTCAATGATTGCCAAATTAATTTGTCGTGCCAGAACCAGAGAAGAATGTATTACCAAAATGAAAAGAGCTTTGGATGAATTTGTGGTTGAAGGTGTAAAAACTACTGTCCCCTTCCATCAACAACTTATGAATGATGAAAATTTTATCCAAGGAAATTTCACAACAAAATTTCTAGATACTTACGAAATAAAAAAACCATAATCCTGCTCCCCTTCCGGGGAGTTTTTTTTGCCAATATTTTAAATCATTTACATAGAAACAATATCAAAGCAAGTTGGCGTAGGAATATGTTGATAAAGCTCCAATTTACTCTCAAAATTCAAGGAAAATCCCTAATTTTGTTAAACATTTTTTAAAATAAATAATTGGCACAATAATGGCACCCTGTTGCCTAACTAACTCATTTTCCATGAAAAATTTTAATTCAACAATTACGCTACTTGCACTTTTTTTTCTGAGTTTTTATCAACTTAGAGCTCAGGAAATAGAAAATCACAGAGGAAAATTCTTTATCGGATTAAATGGAGGGGCAGCCTGGCAACAAAGTGACCTTACACCTCAACTGGGATTGGGATGGGGCCTTTATCTGGGGTCAAATCTTTTATATGGTCCAAATTCCCCACTCTCACTGGATTGGAGACTACGTTATTTGGGAACAGCTACTTATGGTCAGGATACTAAATTGAGCACAGGAGCCAATATCAATTTGCCTATAACCAATTATGATACGAGTTCATTGTACATGAATCATAGAACTCACTTTCATGATCTGAGCTTGGAAGCTAGAATTAATTTCGAACAATTGAGAAGAAAATCAAATATTCACCTGGCTCTTTACGGAGGTGCAGGGATTGGGTTCTATAATGTTGCAACAGATCAATTGGACAATACTGGTGCTGATTATCGCAGTTTGTATAATTCTATAGATGTAAACTCTTCCTCTGCTCAGATTTTTAATCAAATAATAACTGGCAGAGACCAGGTTTATGAAACTTGGCTCAACAACGATGCCTCTTATAAAGCTTTCTTCACTCCTAATGTGGGCGCTGAACTGGGCATTTGGATCAAGAGTTTTTTATTAGGAATTGGACATAGAGTTAATTGGACCTTTAAGGATGATTTTGATGCTGTGTCAAGAGGAAGCAATAATAACATTCATCATTACACGCATTTATTTCTTCATTTTAGAATTGATGGGAATAGAAGAGAAAACACGGTCCGTAATATCGATCCAGTCAATCCAGTTACCCTAAAACCTGAAGTTGAAATTACCAATCCCGGAACCGATCCAGCTACAGTTACTTTCACTCCTACAAGAATTCGTGCCATCATCAGAAATGTTGAGGTTCTCTCCGGAGTAAGTATGACTTTAAATGGTATTAATGTCAGTAATTTTAATTTTATTCCTGCAGAGGATGTCCTCGAGGCCAATGTTTCATTAAATCCGGGTTCCAACATTATTAGAATTATTGGAACTAATTCTGCAGGATCAGCACAAGACCAGGTTACTATTATTTACAATCAATCAACACAAACCTTTCCTCCTACTGTTAACATCAATTATCCTACTGAAAACCCATTTAATGTAACAAATCCAACACTGAATATCAGTGCAACTATAACAGAGGTCCCCAATCCAAGTAACATTAATTTCACTGTTAATGGTATCATTCAAACAGGTTTCACTTTTAATGGAAATACTTTTACAGCCAATAATATTTCCCTGAATCCTGGTAATAATACGATTGTAATCACTGCTAATACGCCCAATGGAGTAGCCTCCGACCAAACAACCATCATCTACCAGCCGGTGCGCAATCCTATGCCGCCTACTGTCGATATTACCAATCCTGCGGCCAATCCATACAATTCCAGCAGTCCAACTCAAAACATCAATGCCACCATTACCAATGTAGGCAATGCCGCTAATGTAGTTTTCACAGTCAACGGCGTGGTTTCCAATAATTTTACCCTCAATGGCAGTGCATTCTTCGCTCCCAATATCAGTTTGCAGCAAGGGGCCAATATCGTTGTTGTTTCTGCTTCCAATCAGGATGGAAATGCCTCCGACCAAACAACCATCATCTACCAGCCGGTGCGCAATCCTATGCCGCCTA
>CAZNNX010000265.1:0-2572 GCA_964574485.1 uncultured Saprospiraceae bacterium
AGATAGATTCATTTCATTTTACAGGCATCGGCAGTGTACCTAATCAGATAAAATACGTATTTTGCCTATCAAAACAGTTGTGAAGAAAGCAATCAATTCAATATTCTTACCTCTATTCCTTTTTTCAGTTTCGCTTTTTGCGAAGCCACCTGCAGAACTGTTTATTTTTCCAAAACCAAAAACCATTATTTACAAACAGAACCAAGGGTTTCAGATTGAATCCCAGATTACAATTTTATCTGACTCCATTTTTTCAATGCAAAAAACATTACTACAAAATTATCTGGGAGAGATGCGGATTGCAGCTACTGATATAAAAAATAATACAGCGCAAATACATTTATCATATAAGCCTGCTCTGAAACCTGAAGAATATCATATTTTCTGCCAAAACAATTTGATTCAAATCCAAGCTTCCAATAAGATTGGAATGCTCCATGGAATACAAACTGCAAGGCAGGTCATTTTACAACAAATAATAAATAAAGAAAAGTCTATACCTGCTTTTCAAATTTTTGATGAACCTCAATTTTCATGGAGAGGAATGATGCTTGACTGCTCTAGACATTTTATGGAGGTAAATTTTATCAAAAAATACATAGACTTACTAGCATTGTACAAAATAAACCGCTTTCATTGGCATCTAACAGATGACCAGGGGTGGCGTGTAGAGATCAAAAAATATCCCAAACTTACAGAGAAAGGTGCCTACCGTTGGCAAGAGGGTCAACGCTATGGCGGATATTATACACAAAATCAAATCAGGGACATCCTTGCATATGCCGACATGAGAGGCATCATAGTTGTTCCGGAAATTGAAATGCCCGGCCATTCTCAGGCTGCACTTGCCTCCTATCCTGAACTATCATGCACTGGCGGACCTTTTGAAGTTCAAACAGAATGGGGTGTTTTCAAAGATATTTTCTGTGCAGGTGAAGAAAAGAGCTTTGTCTTTCTTGAAGATGTTTTAACTGAAATAACAGACCTTTTTCCCTCTCCTTACATTCATGTAGGTGCAGATGAAGTTCCTAAATTCAGATGGGAAAACTGCACAAAGTGTCAAAATAGAATCAAAGAGGAAAAGTTAAAGGATGAACATGAGTTACAAGCTTATTTCTTGAGCAGGATTGGAAAGTTCCTGAAATCAAAAGGAAAACAGATGATAGGTTGGGATGAAATTATGGAGGGAGGGCTCAACAAAGACATTATCGTTCAAAGCTGGCGGGGTTTCGAAGGAGCCATCCAAGCGACAAAAGATGGAAATGCCGCAATTGTCTCACCAACATCCCATGCTTATTTCGATTATGGAATCCATGAAATAGATTTAGAAAAAGTATATTCCTTTCATCCTGTTCCAGCTGAACTAAATCAAAATGAAGCCTCTCTAATTTTAGGGGGTTCATGTAATTTATGGTCTGAAAGAGCAACTCAAAATCAAGTTGATGGCAAAGTTTTCCCCAGATTAATAGCTATGGCATCAACACTTTGGTCTGGAGATAAAAAATCCGACTTTAGAGATTTTCAAAAAAATCTACAACATCATTATCCCCTTTTAGATTTTTTAGAGGTAAAATATGGTCCTGAATCTGTTTACACCCAAATAGATGTCTCAGGCAGCAAAGGATATGATTATCGGGTTAAAATAATTCAAAAAGATCCGGCAATCAAGGTTCAATACCAGTGCAATCAGCAAAGAAAAAAAGTATACAAAAATCCGATTTCCATTCAAGATTCAACAAAACTACATCTTAGCTTTTATAGAAATACTAAAGAATTAGGTTATGGAATAGAACAAACATTTGTACCCCATCTCGCTGTTGGGAAAAATTTTCAATACAAGCATCCCATTTCATCTTCGCTATATGCCGGTCAATTAAATGACGGTAAACTTGGTTCCATTGCCTTCAAGGATGGCAATTGGCAGGGAACTTGGGGTGAACCCATCGAAATAGAAATTGATCTCGAAAGGTTGAGTTCCTTTTCTCAGGTACAAATTCATTTTCTCCAATACATCAATGCATGGATTTTTCTCCCTACTGAAGTTAAGATAGCATGGGCTGGTGAGGATAAAATTTTCAAAGACAGTCTTTCCCTGATTCATTCCATACCTATTGACCAAAAAGGGGAATTTATTCATTGTTTCCAAACCAAAGGAGAGTTTAAGGCCAGATACCTTAAAATCAATGCCTATTCCATAGGAAATTGTCCAGCATGGCATGATGCTGCTGGAAGTAAAAGCTGGCTATTTGTTGACGAATGCATCATCAAATGAAAAAATACCTATTAGAAATTTGCTGTGCTCACATAGCCTCTGTTCATGCTGCCAAGGAAGCTGGGGCAGACCGTACTGAATTATGTGACAATCTTTGGGAGGGTGGAACTACACCTTCTATCGGTTTTATCAAAAAAGCAGTGGCTACAGGAATAGATTGTTTTGTACTCATCAGACCCAGGGGAGGTAATTTTATTTACACAAATAGCGAATTTGATGTAATGCTTGAAGACATACATTGGGCAAAAGAAATGGGAGCAAAAGGCATTGTTTCGGGTGCATTGCTTGCCAATGGGGAAA
>CAZNNX010000266.1:0-2556 GCA_964574485.1 uncultured Saprospiraceae bacterium
CACAAGGTGATTTAGAGGAGAAAACCAAGGAAAAACCAGATACAAGCGGTATTGAAACCAAACAAGTAACGCCTCTAACCGCAAATAATCCAGGAACACCACCAGCAAACATTGGTGCAGATAAAGCCGCACCTAAATCTAAGGGTCTAGGTGAAATTGAAGCACCTTTACAACAAGAAAGTCAAAATCTTGATCAAAAAATGGCTGAGGCTAATGTTACTGAGGAGCAGTTAGCAAAATCTAATCAGCCGGAGTTTCAAGCAGCACTGTCCAGCAAAAAAGAAGCTCAAATCGATGCTGTACAAGGACCTGCTAAATATCGTCAAGAAGAACAAGGAATCATTGCCAATGCTAAAGCGACGGCTGAAGCTACCGCACAACAGCATCTTCAAGGAATGCACGGTATTCGGAATCAAAACTTGGGACAGGTAGGAGAACAACAGGTAGGAACTAAAGGCAAAGATGAACAAGCACGGGCAAAAGTTGCTGGTAATATTAATAAGATTTATGAGGGGACTAAAACCAAAGTTGAAAAAATCCTCAATGATTTAGACGGGAAAGTTATCGAAGCGTTTGAGAATGGTGCGGCTAAGGCGAAAAAAGCCTTTGAGGATTACGTTGGCAAACGCATGGACGATTATAAGAGCGATCGCTATGGTGGTGCGTTTGGTTGGACAAAGTGGATCAAGGATCAATTTGTTGGTTTACCTTCTGAGGTGAATGTCTTTTATACAGAAGGGCGGGAACTTTATATTAAAGAAATGGATGGGGCGATTAATAAAGTAGTAACTATTATTAGTCAAGGATTGACCCAAGCTAAAGCTGAAATTTCCAAAGGTAAACAGGAAATTCAAAATTACATTAAAAAATTGCCCCAAGATTTGCAAAGTGTGGGACAGGAAGCAGCAGCAGCTATTGAAAGTAAATTTGCGGAATTAGAGCAAAGTGTTGAGAATAAACAAAATGAGTTAATTGATACTTTAGCTCAGAAATATCAGGAAAATCTGCAAGCTGTTGATGCTCGAATTGATGAGATGAAAGCGGCGAATAAAGGTTTGATTCAAAAAGCCTTAGATGCTGTTGTGGGTGTGGTCAAAACAATTATTGAATTGACCAAAATGCTAATCGAGGTATTAGCAAGAGCGGCTAGTGTAGTTGGGGAAATTATTAAAGATCCGATAGGATTTTTGAGTAATTTGGTGAGTGCAGTGAAGCAAGGTTTCCTCAACTTTATGAAGAATATCGGCACACACTTACAAAATGGTTTAATTTCTTGGTTGACTGGCACAATGGCAGAAGCTGGAATTGAATTACCAGAAAAATTTGATTTAAAGGGTATTTTTAACCTAGTCATGCAGCTTTTGGGCTTTACTTATGAAGCAATTCGCGCTCAAGCTGTGAAACGATTGGGTGAAGAAAAAGTTGGACGGATGGAACAAACTGTTGAGGTATTTAAGATATTAGCTACTGAAGGAGTAGGGGGAGTTTGGGAGTTTGTACAAGAGAAAATTGGTGATTTAAATAGTTTGGTAATTGAACCAATCAAGAATTTTGTTATTGAAAAAGTAATTACGGCGGGGATTGAATGGGTACTGAGTTTATTAACTCCAGCTTCGGCATTTATTAAGGCTTGTCAAGGAATTTATAACATTGTTAAATTCTTTATTGACAATGCTCAAAGAATAGCAGATTTAATTCATGCTATCTTAGATTCAATAGTGGCGATCGCCAGTGGTTCAATTGATCAAGCAATCAAAGGTATAGAAAATGCTCTGGCTAAATCTTTACCAGTTGTGATTAGTTTCCTAGCGAGTCTTTTGGGATTGGGTGGTATTAGTCAAAAAATTCAAGGTATTATCCAAAAACTGCGGAAACCAATGGAAAAAGCAGTTGATTGGGTAATTGATAAAGGTAAGAAGGCGTTTGGAAAAGTTAGTAATAAGTTCAATAATAGTAAGGTAGGTAAGAAATTTAATGCTGCTAAGGATGCAGCAGTGGAGAAATATAAGGCTGGTAAGCAGTGGGTGGAAGATAAGAAAGCTGCTGGAGAAAAATGGTTTGATGATAAGAAACAAGCCCTGTTAGATGCTACAGAAAAACGGAAAGCTCAGTTCGCAAATACTAAAGCTGGTAAAGCATTAACCAGAGCTAATGATGGGTTAGGTAAGAAATTAGATGCTTTAGAGAAAAAGCGTCAGGCTTTCAATAATAGACTTGAAAAAGTCCAAGAATGGCCTGGTAAACAGTTAGAAAAAGTCCAGGATAAAGCCGCAGAATTAAGAGGAAAAGCAGGAGAGAAAATTAAAAATAGTAAGTTTGGTAAGAGTGTTGGGAAGACATGGGATCAAACTAAAGATGTGGTTGGTAAGAAGAAAGAAGCCTTTGGTAATAAGTTGGGGTTTGGTAAGGTTAAAGAGAAAGATAAAGATAGTCAGGATCAGAAAGCTAAAAATAGCAAAACTGATCAACGAACTTATGAAGAGAAGAAAAATGATCTTGATTTAGCTTTAGCAGAGGCTGAACAGTTAATGCAAAATGAAAACCTGTCATTTAAAG
>CAZNNX010000267.1:0-2554 GCA_964574485.1 uncultured Saprospiraceae bacterium
GAAATAATAGCTTTGTTCTCCTCTATTATGAAAACAAAACTTACACTCCTGCTCAATCTGCTGGTCATTTTCGGCTATGCCCAACAACATTTTAAACATAAACAAGCAGTATTTGCACATCTTGGAACGACTGGCTTTGGCATTGGTTATCAAAATCATTATAAAACAAAACTTGCATATGGTGGTTCGATCTCTTATATGAACGCAGCACCAACTTTATTTATGAAGAGTTTATCTCCAAGTCAACAATTTAGATTAAAACCCATAGCAAAATTTACAGATATTTCAGGATATATCAAATGGTTTCCTTTTGGCCAAAATTATTACCAAGAATGGGAAGACAACTGGTCATATGTAAAAGTTGGTTTATTATTTAGAGCTGGTGCCGACTTTTCCATCACAAGTGATTTTCAACGCAAACAACCCGGAAAAAGTTTTAACGAATTGGATCCCATCAGAGGTAAATTAGTCGTTAATATACAAACCTGGAAACTTCAACCTTTTATTAATATTGGACACCAACTATTTGGTAAAGACAATAAGATCAGGGGGCATTTTGAGTGGGGCGCTAGCTTCCAGGGCACTCCAAATAGCCAAATAAAACAAACTGTAACACCTGGAATAGGTCTGGTAAATGAAAGTAAAATCAAAAGCACATTAAATGTTATAAAAATATATCCTGATATCAATTTTCAGGTTGGCTATTGGTTTTAAACTGCATCACTTTGATTATTTGGACAGTTGATATTTGATTTACAAATAATTGCTATTCAACCCTTTATATTACTTGGTTTTGAATTGATTAAAACTTACAAGTGGAGTGCAAGCCCAATTTCGAAAAGTGGACAAGAATTCCTCAAATCATCAGATTGCTCAAAGTTTATCCTTTGCTGAATGTTACCGTCGGTAGAAGATTTTAATAGAAATCAACCCAAAAATATACTTACCTCTACCTATTTACGAATTATTCATATAAATATGTTATTATAAAGTATGTAATCTCAAAAAAAACTACTTAATTTGTTATAGTTTCCACCTACAAATCCCAGATATCTCTGAATGCCGCTTTTTAGTACCCACTAAATTATAGCTGCTTGAAAGTTTTTTTAACCATTTCATTGACCCTATTGGGTACACTCTGTTTGGCACAGCAGGATAGATTGTTGTTGGGTATGGGGACCAATGGACTAAATATCGGTTTTGAAAAAGAACTGCATAAGCAGTTTAGTTTAGGTACTTCTTTGAGTTTTCTTCAGGTTTATGGGAATGTAACAAATGTTGTTTTTGATAACCAGATCAGTACCAATTACCAAACAAATTCCGCATTACTTGAGGGCTTTGTAAAATGGCACCCACGATTTAAACCTGATGAAAAGAATCCCAAAAAACAATCACGATTTTTTGCAAAAGCCGGTCTGGCGCTCCGTTTTAATCCTTCCTATTCTGCCCTCTCTACCTTGCTGGATAAAACAATGATTGGTGCATTTGAACTCAACAAAGATCAAGTTGGGTATGTTAACGTTGATATCAAGACAAATAAAATACAACCTATGCTTGGCTTTGGTTATACGATAATCGATAAAAAAAGATTTTTTGTAACCACAGAAGCTGGTGCCTATTTCCATGGCAGACCCAAAGTTGAAATGCAAGCCACAGGTACCCTCCACCTGAACACCATCAATCAAGATGCTATCCAACGAAAAATCACCAATTACAGGTATTACCCATTACTCAAAATAGAAACAGGAATAAAACTGTAGAAAACAACGATAACTACGACAACAATGATAACAATGATAAATAAACTAAAAACCATGAAGAATGTAACCAAACTAACTGGCTTTATCTTGCTGCTTACACTTGCTATCAGCAGTTGTAAAAAAGACCTCCAGGAATTGATTGAAAACGATTTAATGTTCAACATGGATGCAAATGCTTTTTTGCAGAACCAGGTTCAGTTGCAATTCGTTAATGCAAACAGTAGCAAGTCAAACACAAGACCAGTAACTGTTGTTAGCATCAGTGGAAAAGATGCCGATATGGTATACGATATCAATGGCACTAAAAAAATTACAGTTGCTGGCCAGTTTGCAACCCTCGCAGTTAGTCCGGGCAAACCCCTCTCTCCTAATACACCCGCTGTATTTAAAATTGAGGCGACTGCCCCAGGCTTCCTACCTTTTGAACAGGAAATTGAGGTCACCCACCTTGATTCTTTGTTGAGCTATACCTTTGAAATGGTAGAAATCAATAATCCCCCTGCCGGTATCATTAATACTTCAGCATCACTGGATTTATCAGCTAAAAAAGCATTCGTAATTGGACAAGAAAAAGCTGGCAGCTTCTCAGGAAAAGTTCAACTAACAGCCAACACTCAATTTTTCAACGCAGAAGGGACTGAGGTAACTGGAATTTCAAAAGTAGATTGGAGACAATTTGATACCAGAAACGACATTGTTGTGGCGAATGCAGAACATTTGATTGCCAATTATGCTGATCAAATCATGATTGACCAATCCGCTTCTGAAGATGCTTTCTTGCCTGTTGGGTTTGC
>CAZNNX010000268.1:0-2276 GCA_964574485.1 uncultured Saprospiraceae bacterium
AAAATAAAAATGTAAACTCCATTATGCTGGAAATTAATCGAAAATTATATTTAAACGAACCAATGAATGAGAAATCACAACAAATATATTTAGATGTCAGATTTTGTTAGGTTTATAAACAAATTGGAGGCAATGAGACCGAATTTGGTTATAAACTCGACTGCTATAATTTAACCATATTTTTGTAAATTGCACACAAATTTTAATAGTCAAAATAAAATGAGTTTAAAACAGACAATAAGAATTAATGAATTTGATGGAAAAAGCTATCAAATTAGTCTTATTGAAGGCATTGAAGATAAAGCCGTTTTGACGCATTATTTGCATAATTATAGAAATGGCGTAAAAAAGCATTACGAAAAAGATGCAATTTCAACACTAAAAAAATTTATCGAATGTAAACAAGTTGAAAATGAGCTTCCAATTGTAGCAGAAGATGCATTGCAACAACTTTTATTTGAAGTTGAAAACGTTCCATTTCCTACACCTGAAAATTATAATTTCAAGTTCATTGATTTATTTGCTGGAATTGGTGGATTTCGTTTAGCATTACAAAATGTTGGTGGAAAATGCGTTTTCACGAGTGAATGGAATTATGACGCTCAAAAAACTTATCAAGTAAATTTTGGAGAAGTTCCTTTTGGCGATATAACAAAAGAAAGAAACAAAAATTATATTCCTAAAAAATTTGACATTTTATGTGCTGGTTTTCCTTGCCAAGCATTTTCAATTGCTGGCTATCAAAAAGGTTTTGCTGACACAAGAGGAACTTTGTTTTTTGATATTGAACAAATTTTAGAAAAACACCAACCAAAGGTTGTGTTTTTAGAAAATGTAAAAAATCTTGTTTCTCACGATAAAGGAAATACATTTAAAACAATAATCGAAACACTCGAACAAAAATTGGGTTATAAGACATTTGCAAAAGTTTTAAATTCAGCAACTCACGCAAATGTTCCGCAAAATCGTGAGAGAATTTTCATTGTTGCATTTGATCCAAAACAAGTGAAAAATTATTTAAATTTTCAATTTCCAAAATCAATCAATTTAACAAAAACAATTCACGACTTTTTGGATAAAGAAAAACAAGATGATATTTATTATTACAAAAAAGACCATCAATATTATTCTGAACTTGCAAAAACAATGAATTCAAAAGATACAGTTTATCAATGGAGAAGAGTTTATGCAAGAGAGAACAAAAGTAATCTTTGTCCAACTTTAACTGCAAATATGGGTTCAGGTGGACATAATGTTCCATTGATTAAGGATGATTTTGGAATTAGAAAACTAACACCGAAAGAATGTTTTGCTTTTCAAGGTTATCCAATCGAAAAATATATTATTCCAAAACTTGCAAATAGCAAACTTTATATGCAAGCTGGAAATTCTGTAACGACAACTTTAATTGAAAGAATTGCAAATCAAATCATTGAAGTTTTATGAAATCATTTGCAGAAATTGATCAAGAAAAAAACGGAAATTATTTACAACTGCTTTCAGCAGTTTCAAAACTTTCTGGCTTGTTCAGTGAAAATGTAGTTCCATTCATAAATTATAGAGTTGTAGAAAATATTTTTTGTAGAAGTTTTGATGCAGGAAATCTATCTCGTTCTGATACAGCTTTTGATGCAAATTATAATTCAATAGGTGTTGGTTTGAAAACTTTTACCTGCAATACAAACAACAGCATGGAAAAAGTTGCCGAATTTAATTCGCTTTCACGTGTTTTAGCCGAATATAAAGGCAAAGAATTAGCAATAAAACTGGGAGAATTCAGAAATGACAGAATAAATTTAGCGAACAGACTTTACAATATAGAAAGTTCTCTTTACCACATCATTGCAAGAAAAAAAAAAGAACTTTTACTTTTCGAAACTGATTATAACACAATCGATATTACAAATATTCATTCAGTAAAGGACAATAAAGCAAGTTTACAATTTGAAGATGGTAACAACTTTTATTCTTTCAATTATTCTAAAAGTACACTTTTTAGAAAGTTTATTATTCCGCAAAATGCTTTTCACCTTCCAATTGATATAATTGAAGATCCATATTCTTTGCTTCTTGAATTATTCGAGGAAAACAAAAATTTAAAATTAGCAACAGATAAACTTATTAAAGGAGAAAATTTTGTAGTTTTACCACTTTATGGAATTCATAAAAAACAGAAATTTGTATTTGAACGTAGTGGTTTGAATCAATGGAATGCAAACGGGAGAAAAAGAGATTTTGGAGAAATTTACATTCCAATTCCAGCGGAATTGCATAGA
>CAZNNX010000268.1:2286-2535 GCA_964574485.1 uncultured Saprospiraceae bacterium
AACATCCATCTTTCTTCCCTCCAAGAGACGTAATTTTCAACTTACTAATTCCTACAGGAGAAGTTTTTACTGCAAAAGTTTGTCAAGAAAATTCAAAAGCATTGATGACAAATCCAAACAAAGCCTTGTCTGATTGGCTTTTGCGTAAGGTTCTACAACTTAAAGAAGGAGAACTTGCAACAATGGAAAAATTAGACAAATTAGGTTTTGACAGTGTTATTATTATGAAAGAAAATAATGGAAATTATA
>CAZNNX010000269.1:0-2496 GCA_964574485.1 uncultured Saprospiraceae bacterium
ACTCGCAGCAATTCGCATTTACTCTAGAATTTTTCTAGGACCCCATATTAAAACATATCATGAGGTAGCAAAACGCTCCTCTTAACTTAAAAAAATTAAAAATGAATTCAATTAAAAAACAAATTCCACAAGATGGAATAACCGGACTAAAAGAAAATATTAAATCAGATATTTTATCTGGATTTTTAGTGTTTCTACTCGCACTCCCTTTAAGTTTGGGAATTGCTAAAGCAAGTGACTTTCCTCCAGCAATGGGAGTTTTAACGGCAATGATTGGCGGTATATTCGTTTCCTTTTTTGCGGGAAGTAGATTAACAATTAAAGGACCCGCTGCTGGTTTAATAACCGTTTGCGCAGGAGCTGTTGCCGAAATGGGTGGAGGTTCCAACGGTTGGCATTTAGCCTGTGCAGCCATCGTTTTCACGGGAGTCATCCAATTTATTCTTAGCAAATTTAAAATTGGATCAATTGGAGATTTCTTTCCACATTCCGTTGTACATGGGATGCTTGCCGCTATAGGGATATTAATCTTTGCGAAACAATTTCCAATTTTGCTAGGAGTAGATCCTAAATTTACTAAAGGATTATCACCAATTGAGCTATATTCTCATATACCGAATTTTATCTCAAACGCCAACGGAATGGTAGCTTCAATTGGGTTATTCTCCTTATTTTTATTATTCCTCATTCCAAATTTGGGTAAAATAGGAAAAAAAGTTCCTGTTCCACTCCTCATAATCTTATTGGCAGTTCCTATTGCTATCTTGAATGATTTTGATAAATTGCCCTCCTATGTTTTAGTGAAAATCGGAAACTTTTGGGGAAATATTTCTTTCGGCAATACAGATTTTTCATTGATAGGACATTTTGTTTTTTGGAAATACGTCTTCATGTTCTTATTTGTAAATACCATTGAGTCTTTACTTACCGTTAAAGCAATTGATAATCAAGATCCGTTCAAACGAAAATCAGACTACAACAAGGATCTTGCAGCAGTTGGCCTTGGAAATACCCTTTCGGGATTTTTAGGAGGTTTACCAATGATATCTGAGGTGGCAAGGAGCTCAGCAAATGTTGGTTACGGGGGAAAAACAAGATGGTCAAACTTCTTTCATGGAATATTTTTGTTATTATCGATGCTTGTCATGATTCCATTAATTGAATGGATACCAAATGCTGCGCTGGCTGCAATGCTAATTTTTGTTGCTTATCGACTTGCATCACCAAAAGAATTTATTGGCACCTACAAAATTGGGATAGAACAATTAATAATTTTTTTAACAACAATTCTTCTAACTATTGCCGAAGATTTACTAATCGGTGTTGCAGCTGGTATTCTTGTGAAAATAATCTTTCACATAGCTAGAGGTGTAAGTATTAAAAACTTGTTTTCAGCAACCATGGTAGTAGATGAAAAATCAGATTCAATTGAAATTTATATTGAAAAATCAGCTGTATTTAGTAATATCATTTCGTTCAAGAATAAATTCAATAATCTACCTGAGGGTAGACATATTCGAATTCATTACAAAAACGCAACATTCATTGATCATTCGTTTCAAGAATTTATCCATCAATTTATTTCTGAATATGAAGAATCTGGAGGAAAAGTTACTATTTTAGAAACTGAAGAATTCAAAAGGTTTTCAAAACATGAAATGAGTGCAATGAAACACCTAAAATGACAAATATGAAAACTACATTAACAGTTTTGTTTTTATCTTTTTTTGCACTCGTATTTGCACAAAAGGAAATAGCTACGCACCAAAATGGGTGGGTATCGTATTTGGGGAACCATAAACTTTCTAACAAAATTGGACTTCATACTGAATATCAGTGGCGAAGAGAGGATGGATTTCAACATTGGCAACAATCTCTTTTACGAGTAGGAGTTGATTATAACCTTAATTCTAATTTTTCAATTTCTATGGGATACGGATGGATTGAAACATTTCCAAATGGTGGTCAACCCGTAATTCATGAATTTACTGAACATCGAATTTGGCAACAATTCAATCAAAAAAATAAAGTGGAAACACTTTTTAAAAATTTTGAGATTCAACACCGCTATCGTTTAGAGCAGCGTTTTTTAGAAACATACTCCTTGAATAACAGCAATCAAATCGTTCATGGAAATACTATTTTACGCCAGCGAATACGTTATCGATTGATGTTTATGATTCCTTTGAATAAAAAGTCACTTGAAAACAATACTTTATTTCTAAATGTAAACAATGAAATATTTATAGGATTTGGCAAAGGAATAGCAAAAAATGTATTTGATCAAAATCGGTTTAATGCTGCTCTTGGTTGGAAATTTAGTCCGTATTTCTCTCTTCAACTTGGTTATTTGAATCAATATTTAATCAAAGCTGATGGAATTAAAGCTGAGCGAAATCATACGTTGCTAATTTCGACCAACTACAATTTTAATTTTACAAAAACCAAAAAACCCTAGCGTAAAAACTAGGGTTTCTTCACTTCTTATTTCTTACT
>CAZNNX010000270.1:0-2488 GCA_964574485.1 uncultured Saprospiraceae bacterium
GCCAGTCGATCTGGTCTGCCTCACAGCGGCCTTTATCGGCTTTCAGTTCGGCGAAAATGATGCCTTTGGTCTTGTGGGCCAGAACGAGGTCTGGGAAGCCTGTGTGGCCTTGTACGTGGGTCATCCATGCGCCGTTGCGGGTCACGCCTGGCCGGACGTGGTGGACTTTCCAGCCGTACAGGATCGCCATGGCGATGACCTGGTCTTGGAATTCACGTTCCCGCATGGGCCACCACCAGTCTGCCGATTACTTCGGCTACTTGGGGCACTACGGCGTTTCCGAGTCCTCTAAGTCTGTCCACCCGAGAGGGAACCCCATGAGCCACTCGACCCACATTGGGTTCAGTTTCCCACCATGTAAAGCGTTCAAATTTTTCGACGCTTGAGAAGACCCCTGCAAACGGTATTTGTGTTCGCTTGATGTTGGCGTCGGCCACATCACCACCGCTTGTTCCAGTTTTGACTTGTAAGGCTCTCCCGCTTCCATTCTGGCCGCCACGTTGTCGAGGTTTTCGGCCATCGCCGCCGACGATCGCGCCGTCGGCCACATGGCTGGAATCTTCCCTTGTGCCTCGTAGGGTGATTTCCCGAGAATCGCTGTCGCTTCCTCCTCGGTCATTTCGCCCTCTTCGATCTTCGCTCGGTAAAGCCGAACGTTGCCTTCCATCGGTCGCGTTACCGCTGTCGGGGTCGGCCACCATCCCGACTTCATGCTCGGGGCCATCTGGTTCATTTTCGCCGTTGGGGTATGCAACAATGACGACTCGGTCTCGGCGGTGATTGGCTCCCACGGAGGCCGCAGAAACAACACGCCATTCCGCAGAATACCCGAGGGCGGCAATTTCGCTAAGGACGGTAGTTCCGCCAAGGGACAGGTGGCCTCGTACATTTTCAAGGATTGCGTAACGGGGTCGTAGAACGCGTAGGGCTTGTCGTACCCATGGCCAGAGGTGGCGCGGGTCTTCTTCGC
The DNA here is from genome assembly GCA_964574485.1 of uncultured Saprospiraceae bacterium. GTDB lineage: Bacteria > Bacteroidota > Bacteroidia > Chitinophagales > Saprospiraceae > Saprospira. The sequence goes on from CAZNNX010000270.1 coordinate 971, forward strand.
CTTGTCGTTTGCCAGCGGTGCTAAAAGGCTGGCAGGGGTATCCGCCGCAAATGACGTCGGGTCGAACAACGTCGGCGAAGTTGATTCGTTTGATGTCTCCAAGGTTGGGCACCTCCGGCCAATGTTTTGCCAGCACTTTGCAGGCGTAGGGGTCAATTTCTGATTGCCAAATGACGCGCATACCTGCACGTTCAAGGCCAAGGTCAAGGCCGCCAATTCCTGAGAACAGTGAGCCCACGGTGAGAGTTTGCGTTGCGCTCATTTGGCGCGGCTGTTCGCCATGAGCACAGCCCACTCAACCAGGTCGATTTCTTGGGTCAGCGGCAGGCCGATTTCGAGAGCGTGTCGGTGGAAGTAGCCGGCCATGAAGCAGGCCGCCGTTCGAAAGTAGTTGAGGTCGCCGTCGAGCTGGCCGATTTGTTGCCGCAAGTAGGCGTTTTCTGCTCGCAGGGCTTCATTCAATGCGTCCATAGTGCCTCCAAACGTCCACGACGGCTTGTGCCGCCTTGACTTGCTCGGTTGCGGCTTCGCTAAGCCGTTGGTATTCGTCGCGGAGCTGCAGGTATTCGGCGATCAGGTTTTTGTAGTCGCCGGCGAGCACGACCGTGACGTATTCGCTTGGTGCGATCTCGACGTTGAGGTACGGGTGGACGTCGCCTGGTTTGAACGGCCACGGCAGTGAGGGTGCGTCATTCATAGCGGCGGCCCTGCTTTTCCCGCCACTTGGCGCGGCGACGCCGTTCGAGGTCTTGGTACCAGTCATCGAAGGCGTAGACCAGCAGCACAGAGAGGAAGCTGGCGATGCCGACCGCGATCACGAATTTGATGAGGCTTGCGAGCATCAAAACGGCTCCTCGTCGCCTGGGGCGTATTCGGCGGGCAGTTTGCCGGCCTTCAACGACTCGATCAGTTTCGCCGCGTCGGTTGCGGTCAGGTCCGCCGGCATGTCAACGACCATCGGCGGCTTCAACTTCTTAGCCAGGTCGTGAATGTAGATCCGCTGCTTTTCGGTGGCGAGGCCCGATGGGCGGTTGCCGTACTGGGCGGGTTGGCCGCCCATGCGTTGCACCTTGGTCATTTCTTCGCGGCTGGCCCGCTTGGACGGATCGCTGCCGGCGAAGCCTGCGTTGGCGAGGGCGCGACCTACAGCGGACGTTTCGCAGTTCTCGACGTGGCTTGTGGAGTTGACGCCTCGGTCGGTGACGTGCTCCTCAGCCCAGCCGGTGGCGATGAGGGTGTTGTCGACCCACAGTTCGGCGCGAAATACGCACCAGCCGTCGCCTCGATGGACCATGTCGGTGATGACGCGGGTGTGTCCGTCGGTGTTTTCCAGCCAGCGCGACAGGCGTGTCGCTACTGGCTCGTAATCGTCCAGGTTGAATGTCATGTCGGGGCTCCTGTGTTAGTTTGGTGTGTTTTGTGTGGTCACTGATGATCTGGTGCCCCACGGCCGCCAGCCGTACAGCTTCCAGAGCTCTAGACCGACTCTCAGGTTGCGCCTGGCGTCGGTTAGATCGG
>CAZNNX010000271.1:0-2435 GCA_964574485.1 uncultured Saprospiraceae bacterium
CCACTCATTGAAACATTCCCATTATTATTCATTTTTCCTAATTTTATGATATAAAAAAAGTTATATTAATTGTGTCTGTCGGAATGCCCTTATGTTTATGCTGCTGCAACTTTGAGAGGGCGCTTTTTTTTTTCGGGATTTTTGACCGATTGCGGAGCCATTTGTTTCTGTAACTTTTCATTCTTCTTCTCCACAGGATCCGTTGAATTCTTTGCCCAAATCAACTTCCGCCCCAATCGCTTCGCAAGCTTTTCCAACAGAAGCACATTTTCCTCCTTCTTTCCCTTTTCATTGAATTCAACTTTATATTTATGAAGTACCGATTTAATTTCTTCCGCATCATATCTTACCGAAAGAACAGGCTCATGAGCTGGAGGATACCATTGATGACTAATCATTGATTCATCATCGCGTGTATTGCTGGGAAGAGGTGTTAGGCTATGAATTCCATACTGGACCATTTGCGTATGGGGAATTAATTGTTCTACATATTTCGGTTGGGCATTCTCAAGCATCTCTGTATCTCTACATTGACTAAGATAATGACCATACATATTGCAACAAGGGCAATATGCTACATTGAGAAGAGGACAATCATCTGGTGTATGCTTACGAGAATACCCAATCAATATACTTCTGCATCGTTCACACATGATCTGAAAGGTGGTGTTGAGCTGTGGTCGCAAGCCTGCGCTTAATTTTACGACATCTCTGAATGATTTCTTATTTCTTACTAGGATGTCTGCTGCTCACGTCAATTTCTTCTTTCATATGCGAGAACAAGTCAAACTCTATCATTGGCAAACTCATTCTTACAGTCGGCACAAAGCTACAGATGAAGTATTGGAAAAATTAGACCAGAATATTGATCAATTTGTGGAAGTGTTTATGGGAAAATATGGCAGACCCCGAATGACTCCAAAGACAGCAACAATCCGGGTTGCAAATTTAACAGAAGTTGGAGCAGTGAAATTCATAAAACTTTGTATTCAAGAACTTCAAGGTCCCATTACAAAATCATTAGATGCGAAACGAGACACTGATCTTCTCAATATCCGTGATGAAATGGTAGCAGATCTGAATCAACTTTTGTATCTTTTTACGCTAAAATAAGAAAATTTGGATCTGAAGTTTGGATATAGAATGACATCCTGGGGAGGAAACCGACAGTTTGCTCAAGCAAAAAAAATACAGGAACCAGTTTCTTTTTTCCAAACAACACAAGGAGGATTTTGCTCAAATTTTAATCTTTTGTTCCTTGCTTACACAAATGCTGTAAAAAATACAACTCCTCTCTATGTTCATGATTTTCCAAACAGTGTTGGTGAAACATTTCCTCTTCTTCAAAGTATTTTGAAGGAAAATAGTACAATCAAATATTTAAAAGATGTTCCGCCCAACTCAAAGTCTTTGGATCCAAATAAACTTTCCAATCAATTTATTCTTTCAACAAATTTTACAACCCTAAAACGCATGGCACGTGATTTATTTTTCTACAATGGCGATACTCAAGAAAAAATTATGAGTCGTATTCGCGGAGCTGGTTTGGAGCGTACGCTCTTTGATGTAGGTGTTCATATCCGCAGTGGAGACAAAATTACTACGGGTGAAATGAAGGCGGTCGCAATCTCAGACTATGTGAATGCCCTTGGTCAATTTGCTAGAAGACTTGGAAAACCCAATCTTTCTGTGTTTGTTATGTCAGACAATATGAAACTCTTTGATGAACTTAAGAGACTTTCCCCTCCAAATTGGAACTTCATAACTCTTCAAGGAACAATTCCCTATACTATAAACGGACATACACAATATCAGTTTAACACATTGCCATCCGCGCAGCGCCAAGAACTTTTCTATCAATTCTTAACTGAATTGCATATTTTACAAAATACGCCTAATCTGGTGGTAACGTATTCTAGCAATGTAGGGCGTTTTTTGTATTTGACCAGTCGGTTCCAACACACAGCTGATTCAATTGTGAGTTTGGATGTACCCAAATGGTCATTGGTATAAAAACCTACGGTAAATAATAAGTTCCGAAAATATCATTTCCTAAAAGAAATGTCATCTTGGGGACCAGGATTTGTACAAAAGAGAGGTCACATGATCCTTCCTTATTACCACTTTGTTGGAATAGGAGATTTTGCCGATGAGTATTTTAAACTGATTCGGTCTATATTTTACGCATATCAATCCAACGAATTTTTATTTATTTTTGATAAAATAAATTCAATTAGTACAAATATTGGACTGTTTGAAAATACCCTCAAAAAAAATTCATTTTCACGATATCTTTCTTATTACCCAACTCAAGGGTTCAATCTTGCTGAACGAAGAGATTTATTGGAACCTATTCTTCAACGAGGACCAAGCCCTGATAAAATGAATTTTTTTCTTCTTTTTTCAACTGTATTTGAACTTACAGATAAAATTAA
>CAZNNX010000272.1:0-2415 GCA_964574485.1 uncultured Saprospiraceae bacterium
CCTAAAACAAGCAGGAAACTAAAATGTACGAAACCCGCTACTCCCCCAATATCGCCAACGACACCGAGCGCGGCTGGTCCGCGTGGATGGGGATGCGGTATGCGTCGTTCGCCGAGCTAGTCGCCACCGCCGCCGAAGTCGATCAGTACGACTTCGCGGAATGGGCCGAAGCCCGCGACCTGGACATCGATGCCGAGGCCACCGCCGAGCAGTACGTAGATGACGTGCTCGGTTGGGATGTTCGCCTCGACCCGCACACGAACGAAGTGTGCGTTGTCCATCACGACGGCCTAAGCGTCTACAAGGTGGACGAGGAAGACCTGGCGGTCAACCTGGATGCCGCCAAGATGTGGCACGCAGCGGACGCTGCGTCCGACGGCTTCGGACACGCGACGCTGGGTAGCGTCCGAGTCGTCGCCAGCTTCGGCAACTGGCACGTCCTCGAAGTCGAGAACACGGTCCCCGAAGCGTAATCACCCAGCAACCCACTGACACCGAGCAAGCCCGGCAGGAGCCGGGGGAGGAGAACGAGAATGTTGCAGTGCGCTCATTGCAGTGTTGAAATCCCCGACCAGATAGTCGGGACGCTAGACTACCTTTCCGAAACCTGCACCAGCGGGTGCGACGGAGAGGGGCGTTTTGACGTGCGCTGCCCGTCGTGCAGCGGGATTATTGCGACTTTTGACCTACCGCTGGGCTACAGTGCCCGCGAGTTGGCGGAGAAGCTCTCTCTGCCCATCTACTCTGCGGGGGATACCGAGGTCTGGCCCGACAGTTTTACCCCTCTCCCCTCGACCGATCTCAGCGAATATGATTTCGAGGTCGAGTACGAGGGGCAGCGAGTAACCGCGACCGTGCTGCGGGCGAACCCGACCAACACGGGCCGTATCTTTGGTCCGTACCCGCATGATGTTCCACCTGCCGTCCGTACCCGCCTCTGTCAGGTGATAGAGGCGTACCAGCGGCTGGACGATACAGTTGCCTCATTGGTGGACGACAGCGAGGCGTCGTCCAAGTCTTTTGCCGCGTATGAGGCGACGCGCCTTTACGTGGCAGAGCTGTTCGCAAGCCCGGCTTGACACCTGCCCTTGCCCGCCAGCCGTCATCCATCGCTGGCGGGCAAGACGGAGGCATCAAGCCCCACCGATATGCCCGGCTCCTGCCGGGGAAGGAGAAGACCGTGACCACAGGAATGACAGGAATGAAGGCAATTGACCACTATGGCAGCGAAGTTATCTACTGCGACTCCTGCATCGCAGATAACGGCGACCGCCGTTATCTGACCAATGAATGTAATGGCCAGGTCATCGGTGCGGCCGACAAGGGCGGCCGCTGCATCGAGTGTAATTGCATGGTCGGCCTGCCCGACCTGACCGACCCCCGGTTCCTGATCGCCATCGCCCCGGTTCACCGTGGCGGCGTGGGCAGGATAGAAAGCGCGCTTGGATTTGGAGCTTGTGTTCTCGACTCGGTCAAGGCCGCCAGCGGCTCTGACATCGTGCTCGTTGTAGTCGAGAATGATTATGCCGAGTGGAATTCCATTCGGCTGGGGACCTGCCTGCTAGGCGGGCAGGTATTCGAGAGCGTGGCCGCCGCTCGAAAGGAGATTGCCGTACGCATTCCTGTGTTTTGATGCCAGATGGAGAAGCCAAGCGACTGAAACGCCCCGCAGGTGGAGGCCATCGACGGTATTCGCAGCATGCATGTTCGCTGCGTCGTGGAAATTCAGAGCCGCTAGACGACGATGGGGGCCGCGCATCCTACACGCGGAGGAAGGTCCGAGACATGAGCGACAAAGATGAGTCCAAGACGCCACGCGCTACGCCTACCCCAACCCCTCCGTCCGAACCGCGCCGCGCCCCAGCGCGGGAGAGCGATGGGACAGCCGCAGACCTCCTGGAATGGGAGCGTCTCAACCCGTCTAGCCCGCCAGGTGGCCCGTCGCCAACCCCGCCCCCGTCGCGCACTGGTGGTCATCGATGACCACCAACACTACCCCCCGCAGGCGGGGCGGCCCGCGCGCCAACAGCGGCGGCCCACGACCCGGCTCCGGTCGGCCTCCTATCGGCGACGCGACAGTGACCGTCAGCGTCTGCCTCGACGCCGCCACCCGCCACTACTGGCGGGGCAACGGCAAGCGCGGCGCGCTATCCGCCGCCGTCCGGTCCTTGCTCACCCAGGTGGCGGATGGGGACGCGGTCATCGTACCCATCGATACCGCCGTCCATCTGACCGTCGCGCCCTGGCTGGCGGCGCGACTGGCGGAGGTCGAGGCGTTGGACCTCGATGACACAACGCTAGAGGACTGGCTGCGCGGGCTGCTCGACGCGCTCGCGGAGGCCAGCCAACGACGGCACACTGGGGCAAAGGAGGACGACGATGAACTACAACGAGCTAATGGCGCAGCTTGACCTG
>CAZNNX010000273.1:0-350 GCA_964574485.1 uncultured Saprospiraceae bacterium
GACCACGGCGTTGACCGCCGCCATCTTGGGCAGCACTGCGGCGCCGGGCGTGGGAGAGCCCAGCAAGCACAGCTGGATCAGATGGGCGACAACAGACCGTATTGGGAAATGACTTGGCAACAGCTGCTAGAAAGATGGACACTAGCGCCAATTGCATTTCAATTGTGGTTTATCCGTGTATTATTGATTTATAATGCGATCTATCCCTTCCTCCGTTGGGTGACTCAGAAAGGAGCACTCATCTGGTTTTTGATCATTGGGTTTTTCTGGTTAGTAACTGCCAACGTGTATTTTCTGGAAGGAGAAGGCTTGTTCTTTTTCAGTTTAGGTATTTGGCTACAAAAAAGAAA
>CAZNNX010000273.1:360-2397 GCA_964574485.1 uncultured Saprospiraceae bacterium
ACTTATTGTTAAATATTTCACAAGACCGCGAAAAAAAAGAAACAACTGGATAGAAGAAAAACCCAAATGGATGTTGATGCCTGCAGTTTGGATCGTATTCATTACAACAGCATTGGTAAAGACCTTTCTTGCGTTTAAACTATCTCCTGCAGCAGCTAGCAGTTTTTGGATTTTATCCGTCTTGCATAAAACAACTGTATTCACAGGATTGATCGCGGTTTGGTATGGCCTGGATGCTGTGGTGAAATGGTTTAAACAACAACCATGGCTGGTTTGGATGAGCGGGTTTTCTTTCATCATTTATGCGCTGCACAATCCTTTGGTAAACTACTTGATGCGGATGAGTACGCAGTTCACGCAGTCTTTTGCTTATCATCGATTATTCAACTTTCTGGTAGTACCCACCGTTGTGATACTATTATGTATTGCCATAGGCGCCATCTTCAGAGCAGTATTACCTAAGTGGTATGCTATTACCACTGGAGATCGTGGACTTGAATAAGCTAATTCACCATTATGCTAGAAGACAATAAAAAATCCCTACTCATTGCCTCTCTATTATTGCTGATCCCAGCAATGACCATTTACTATGGTCAAGCATTATCGCAGACAGCAACAGGCTTAAGATTATGGGACTGGTCAAACCTCTTGTGGCTATTGCCACTGATTCCATTAACCGCCCTGCAATCTAAAGCGGGCCTGCCTACTATTGCCAGTGCAGATCAACACGCGCGCAGGATGTATCAAAAAGTATTACTGTGGGGCATGGCTTTTGGCATAGCCGATGTACTGGTGATAAAGTTCTTATTACACCCGCAGCCCTATACTAGTTTGCCACCTTTTCTGCAACCTTTTCCCTACAGCATTTTTTTGTATTGCTCTGGTGCACTGGAAATTGAGCTTTGGTATCGCATGATACCCCTGACTATTTTATTATTGGTCGGAAAAAAATGGATTGCCCCAAAATGGCAAAACCAATTCTTCCTACTAGTAGCCATATTAACCGCTTTGAGAGAGCCGCTAGAACAATGGCCGGATGGCGATTGGTGGTTTATTGTCTATGCTTTTAGCAGGGGCTTTGCAATGAATTTTTTACAAGCATGGTATTACAAAAAAGCGGGCTTTCTGGCTTCGTTGATTTTACGCCTTGGCCATTATTGTATCTGGCACATCTTATTAGGTATTTATGTTGAGCAGTTTGAGCTGATTCGGTAAATCGATTTTTACATATTGAATAGCTGGTTTAAACAGGCAGCAATTACCGTCTTTTCATATATTCATGCGGTTGTAAAAACTTACGCAAATAAGCATGTTTGCAAAAAAACATGCGACCATACTTATTGCTCTCCGCACTGGCCTTAATACTGGTGTCTTGCAGTAAACAACCGACAACGCCTGCAAATCCGGCGCCTCCTGCCGATATCACTTATCATCAATTGAAGGATACTACACTAAGATGGGGTGCCGATCCAATTGTGTACGACTTTGACAATAATCAACGCTTTGACCTCGTGTTCTATACAGAACTGGTTGGCGACTTTATCAATAAGACCGATAAGAGAAGATATCTCGTACTCAGTAGTATCACTACCCGCTTACCGGTGAGTCCGGAAGAAACAGTACCGGCACTACAAAAAAATGCGTCGATTGGTACAACAGTTACTGGACATGATTGGTATGAGTTTTCAGAAGTGGCTTTGATGGAAAGACATGAACATGAAACAGGAACGGTACAGTGGTTCGGTAATTGGCTGGGGCAATCCAGAAAATACCTGCCTTTTCAGCTGGTAAAAGCACAACAGGTGCACTATGGTTGGGTAGAAATCAGCACCAATGTCCACAATGGCACCATTACCCTACATCGCGCAGCCTGGTGTACAACACCCAATAAACCCATTCTTGCAGGTCAGTAAAACATTTTTATGAAACAACTAAGCTTAATCATGTTAGCATTATTTATGGGATGTGTAACATTTGCACAAACACACCCGTATAAAGAAAAGTTCCACTTTACGCTAGGCCAACAAGATACAGTGG
>CAZNNX010000274.1:0-2385 GCA_964574485.1 uncultured Saprospiraceae bacterium
ACCCGTATATAAAATTTCACTTGTTGTGCTTAGGTCTTCGAACTTTGGTGGTTTGTTGTGAATCGATTTTCTTTGTGAACCAGTGATTTGAGGGAGTCCGTCAATAGCGTCTCCTACAACATTAAATAAACGACCTTTAATCGCATCACTGGTAGGCATGGATATGGTAGTTCCTAAATCCACTACCTGCATTCCACGAGTCAAACCTTCGGTACTATCCATTGCAACTGTACGAACACTGTCTTCACCCATGTGTTTTTGACATTCTAGAATAATTCTTTCGCCATTTGCTCTGGTTACTTCCAATGCACTTAAAATTTCTGGTAGCTTAGAATCTTTGCCGGAAAAGCTTACATCAACAACAGGACCAATAATTTGTTTGATGTATCCTACATTTTGTGCCATATGTTCTTTTTCAAGAGTTAAAGAATTTTAATAATTGTATTTTGGCGCAAATATACAGTTATTTAAGAGATATCAAAACAATAATTTTATTAATCAAAGATTTATTTGCAATTGTAAAGGCTTCTTTAATTGAATTAACAAGAAAATGATTACTTGTATGGGGATACACTAACTATTTTCTATTTTTATGTCAAGAATTTTATCAAGAATTTGATTCTGTAGTAAAGAAAAACCATCCTAACTGTATCCTAAAATGAAAAAATTATTATTCCTTCTAGTTTTACACTTGATTTCATCACAGTTGTCTGCAATCGACTATTATTGGGTAGGAGGCTCGGGCAACTGGTCCGATTTTTCAAATCATTGGGCAACCAGTTCGGGAGGCACTACCTTTCATACACAGGTTCCAACACTCAATGACAATGTTTTTTTTGATGCTAATTCATTTACAGCAACAGGTCAGGTTGTAACGAACGACCAAACCATAATTTATTGTCGTTCTATGGATTGGAATGGGGTGAACTTTAATCCAAGCTTTTCCGGCCCCAGCACGAATGAACTTAAAATTTATGGTTCGCTTCGCTTTGTCAGCGCCATGAATCTAACATATAGCGGAAAAATTTATTTTGAAGCCACAAGCGCCGGACATAATATTACCATGGGGGGTAAATCATTCACTCAATACATTTATTTCAACGGTTTGGGTGGCTCATGGACCCTGCAAGATGCTTTTCAAAGTTCTAGTTGGGTAAATCTGGTAAGAGGTACCTTGAACACAAATAATAACAATCTTACAGCAGGGGCACTGTACGCGTCTGCATCTAATCCGTTTACACTCAATTTGGGATCATCTCTTGTTACTTTAACAGGTTCAACCTGGGCTTGGTGGATCAACAATGCACAATTTGTATTGAATGCGGGTACTTCTATCATCAGACTGAGTTCAACAGGTTCACCCGATATTCGCTACGCCAATAATTTGGTTTTTAATCAGGTAGAATTTACAGCCAATAATACCACCGCCAATATTATTTCTTCTTCAGGATGTACTTTTAATTCCCTTGTTTTTACAGGAAATGCAGTGGTAAATGGTAGTCATACTATAAATTCACTATCGCTAGCTGCAGGGAAAACCTATCAATTTCAAAGTGGCTCTACGCAAACTTTAAATAATGTACTGGCGGCGGGCACTTGCTCTGCCAATCTGACCATCAAATCAACAACAGCAGGTACGCAGGCTACTTTCCAGAAATCTACAGGGAGTATATCAATCGCTTACCTGCAATTGCAAGATATGAGAGCTACAGGTGGAGCTACATTCATTGCCTCCAATTCCATTGACCTAGGAAATAATTTAGGTTGGAATATCAGCGGACCAACACCAAGACAACTTTATTGGGTCGGGGGAACAGGAAATTGGTCAGATCCCAATCGTTGGGCTTTGAGTAGTGGAGGCAATGGTCCGAATTGCCCCCCTAATTTTCAAGATGATATTTTCTTTGACCAAAATTCTTTCTCTGCTGCAGGTCAAACCGTTAGTATTGATATCAATGCCTCTTGTAGAAATATGACCTGGAATTTGGTAAACAATCCCATTTTAGCCGGACCATCAACCAATACAACCCGCATTTATGGTTCTCTCAGCTTTTCACCCACGATGACCCTCACTTACAATGGGGAAGTTTATTTTGAAGCAACCAGTACTGGGAAAACGATAACAATGGCTGGAAAAAGTTTTAGTCAGTATATATATTTTAACGGAGCAGGGGGTGAATGGTCACTCTTGGATGCTTTCCAAAGTAGCAGTTGGGTAAATTTGGTTCGTGGAACCCTCAATACAAACAGTAATAGTGTGAATGCAGGTGCTTTTTATGCTTCGGCTTCAAATCCTTTCACACTGAATCTGGGTTCCTCCTTAGTTACCCTAACAGGTTCAACCTGGGCTTGGTGGATCAACAATGCACAATTTGTATTGAATGC
>CAZNNX010000275.1:0-2368 GCA_964574485.1 uncultured Saprospiraceae bacterium
CGCTTTATCAGTTTGTTACAAAAAAAGACAATAATGGGGTTGCAGATTCTGAAGTGCAATGGAATTTTCAAAAATACTTATTTGATGAGGATGGTTTTTTGATACGTAGTTTTCCACCCAGGACAGAGCCTACGGATGAAATGATTTTATCTTTGTTTGAGCCTGGGACCTGATTCGTAGACTTTAAAGATCTCATATGAGAATCTATCTCATGATATGCATTGGCTTTTTACTTTTTGGCGCTATGAAGGCTCAAAGGGTTGAGGGATCTGTATTATTGCGTTTTAAGGAAAATGGGAAGATAGAGGACTTTCTGCAACAGGAATATCTCAATAAAATCAAATCTTTTGGATTTCGCCCTGTTCAATTACTTTCAGATCAACTACATATTTGGGAGTTTGCTTTTGATGAAAGTCAAATTCCCTTTGATGAAATCGCTTATGTAATGTCTTCAGATACACATGTTGTCGCTTTTCAGGAAAATAGAAAATTAAATGCACGGAATATAATTCCCAATGATCCTATGTTTACCGATCAATGGCAGTTTGCCAACAATGGCAGCAATGGCGGAATAGTTGATGCTGACATAGATCTGGACGATGCCTGGGATATAAGTACAGGGGGTGTCACCCCTTCGGGTGATACAATTGTTATCTGTGTCATCGATGACGGCATAGATTTGAATCATGCTGATTTAGTGCCCAATTTGTGGGTAAATAGGAATGAAATTCCATTCAATTTTGTTGATGATGATGCAAATGGGTACATAGATGATTACCTAGGGTGGAATAGTTATTTAGGTAACGATCAAATTGCCGGAGGAATTAATGCCGGTTTTCATGGTAGTTCTGTTGCCGGCTTAATTGGAGCCCGAGGAAATAATAATGTCGGGGTGTCGGGTGTTAATTGGCATGTAAAAATGATGATAGTAGTTGGTGGAGGTACAGAGGCGCAAGCCATTGCAGCATATAATTATCCACTTAAAATGAGGAAAAAGTACAACCAGACGCAGGGCGCTGCGGGAGCTTTTGTAGTAGCCACCAGTAGTTCTTGGGGTACAAACAGTGCCTTTGCTTCTTCTGCGCCCCTTTGGTGTGCCATATATGATTCTCTTGGTCTGGCAGGTGTTATAAATGTTGCGGCTACAGCAAATGCAAACATAGATGTGGAATTACAAGGTGATTTGCCCACGCATTGCCCAAGTCCTTATTTAATTACTGTGACGAACTCAGATCGGAGAGATCAGAAGGTAAATCAAGCTGCTTTTGGGTCTGTCTCAATTGATTTGTCAGCGCCTGGAGAACAAGCATTTACCACAGCAAAGCCAAATTCCTATATAGCATTTAACGGAACTTCTGCCGCCTGCCCCTTAGTTGCAGGATCGGTAGGTTTGATATATTCGAGTCCATGTATCAGTTTCTCTGATTTATATCGATTATACCCTGACTCTGCCGCACTAAAGGTAAAATCCTTTCTTTTGGAATCTGTTGATACTTTACCTTCTTTACAAGGTATCACAGTTTCGGGTGGTAGGCTGAATGTATACAAAACTATGCTGAGAACTGTTGACAGTACCTGTAGATTAGTTGCCTGCCCAGCGCCTTCTTTCCCTTTTTCTGAACAATTATCCAATAATGAGGTAATCCTAAGATGGGGCAGCCCTTCGGGTTTTCTTCCACTTATTCGTTTGAGATGGAGACAAATGCAAGGCAATTGGATCGACACCATAGTTCAGGATAGTTTTTATCATCTGAGAAACCTACAGACTTGTGAAACCTACCAATGGCAGATAGGAAGAATTTGTGATACGACAAACAGTTTGTTTTCTCCTGTATTTACTTTTTCAACGGGGGGCTGTTGTTTGCTACCCAATCAAATTAACAATACCAGATTGATGAGTGATATTGCTGAGTTTCAATGGCAGTATGACAGCTTGAGTCTTGGATATGAAATTGTGTACAGTGCGGAAGGTTCTAATCTATGGACTTCAATTTTTAGCCCCAATGCCAATGTACTTTTTACGAATCTGGATTCTTGTGAAAGGTATGAATTTTTCATCAGGTCTTTTTGTGCAGCAGATAGTTCTGCCACTGATACCTTGACTTTTTTGAGCAGGGGTTGTGGCAGTTGCAGAGATCTAAATTATTGTAGTTCTTATGGGAATGATGCAAGTTATGAATGGATTTCGGAAGTGAACCTGGCAAATTTCACCAATAGCAGCAACTCAAACCAGGGATATGCAAATTTTACTCCATTGGCCCCCATTGTCAACAGAGCTGTAAAATATCCTTTCTCATTTCGGTTAAGTACTGTGCCCAATCCAGCTCCCAACTGGAGATGGAAGGCTTGGATAGATTACAATCAGGAT
>CAZNNX010000276.1:0-2351 GCA_964574485.1 uncultured Saprospiraceae bacterium
CCTTGCAAGTCCGGAAAATCTATCGTTACAAATTGAATGATCGGGCTTCTAGTTAATGGTGCGCGTTCTTCATACAAACCAAAACCAGAAATAAAATGTTTCTGCTGATTTGAAAGAGTCTCGCCTGCAGCTGCAGCATCTTTTATTTTGCATTGATTTAAATCAGCCAACTGGGAATTTGGTGTAATTATGGTTTTTGAAGTTGAAGCTACTTCTTTTGGGTCTTTCCATAAAATTACCGATTTGATATCTTGCATCGCAGGTTTATTTGATGGCAGGCTCTCGGGAATTATCTGTCCAGTATTTTGATCTACCTTAAAGGGATTCATGGAATCCGGTTTTGGTGTGTAGTTACCACCATTGCACATTAAATTCACTAATACACCTTGATTGTTGTAGCCAACAACATCGGGTGCCGAGTTGGCCAAACATTTATCGCCATGTTTTGGATATTTTGGATCCAGAACTTTGGTCACCGGTGTTGGCCCATAATTAAGTTGAAATTCTTCGCTCGGTGATGGAGATGGTTTAGGGGTGGAAGATGAATTTGAATTCTTAACTACAACGCCCTTATTCCAAACTAGCTTTTTGCCTGATTTAATGCAGGTGTATTTCTTTCCTGCTGATATAGAAGTAGCGCCGGCTTTTGTGCAGGTGGCGCCTGCTTTGACTGCTGCAAAGGAGTAAGAAGCAAATATGAACGAAATTGATAATGCAAAAAAAATTATTAGTTTTTTCATATTAGGCTTTCTCTACCAATACTGTGTCATTATCGCCAGTGCTCACCAATGTAATTTTCACTCCATCAAAGGTAATTGATTCGCCTTGGTACATCATGTAATTCAAGTCCCAATAAATTTGATCATTTGCGATTCCATAACCATTAACTAATCCATAATTTCCTTGGTACTCCGGAAAGCCTGGTATTTTTATACCGATTGGTTGATGTAACCCATGATTTGCATTATCTACTTTCAAATATTTACTAAATCCTTCTTCGCCGCCCCAAGTCGGAGTTGCCTTCATATCTAATGAGGACACCATAACTCCATAAAATCCTTTCTCGAGGCCGGGAGACCATTTTTCCGCTCTATGAGATTCAACAATTAGCATTTTCGTATCGCTCATTTTAATCATTACGGAATTTAAGCCTTGCTGCTCACGTTCGTTTGGCACCAAAGTTAAAGAAACCGATTTCAATTTCTCAACTTTTACGCAGTAATTTTGATCAGGATTAGTCCAACCAAGAATCAATTGGCTCCAGGGGTCTAAACCTCGACTTGGTCCTGCATCAGTCATTGCAATACTAAATACCCAAGGTGCCCTTGGCGAATGCCCCATAATCCCCTGCGCGTGCAACATTTCATGTACATTAAATGTCCAGTTCTGAATTTTGCTGTCATAGTTTGATTTTCCAATGCCGTATATGTCGGCAATTACAGTTCCGTACTTCTTAGTAAATACAGGAGATCCTCTTTGAGCAAATTTCCCAACTAGTTTAGTTATATCAGAAGGAAAGTACATCCAAATAGCAGTTGTATTACTTAGGTCAACATAATTTTCAATGCTTAACACGAAATCATTCTTCATCTCCGCTAAAGTTAAAGTACCAAGTTGCTCGGCATGATCTCCGACATTGTAATTATCTGAAGTTTTAGGCGCTCTAATCCATTCATCTGAGGTTACAAACTCAAATTTTAATTTTGAATTTGAATACCAATTTATCCATTGGCTTGCAAGTTCCACATCATTTTTAAATAAATCAGATGGCTTTCCTTTTCCTGGTGCATCAACAAAATCAACACCTACAACGACTATTTTCTCGACTCCAAAATTTCTAAATGCTTTAGTTGGGGTAGCTGGGTATCCAATTGAGGTCCATTCTTTTTTTGTACCTCTGGCGTCAGGTAACTGACAAGTGCTTAATGGTTCAGGTGATATTGGGTTGTCTATTTTGGTGAAATTGTTAAATATTTTGATAAATCTCAATTTATTCTCGACAACTCTTCTGCACTCAAACGTTCCAAAAGAATTACTTTTGGTATCACCCATTTGAGTGCAAATTGAATTTTCTAGGTTTAGGTTGGGTTGCGCTAAGGGTGACGAAGGGGTTTGTTCTGGCTTGGGAAGTGCAGAAATTACAACTTGATCTTTCTTCACCACAACGCCCTTATTCCAAACTAGCTTTTTGCCTGATTTAATACAGGTGTATTTCTTTCCTGCTGATATAGAAGTAGCGCCGGCTTTTGTGCATGCCGCTCCAGCTTTTACTGCTGCAAAGGAGCCGGCTCCAAATAGACCGAATAGCAGTGAAGAGACAAGAGCGAATACCAAGAAGCTTCGTTTCATTG
>CAZNNX010000277.1:0-2341 GCA_964574485.1 uncultured Saprospiraceae bacterium
TAAAGGGGGCGAAATTGTAGCCATAGGTACACCTGAAGAAATAATTCTTTCAAAGAAAAGTGTTACCGGGAAATATCTGGCGAATGAATTTTAGTGGGTTTTAGGTTTTTCCGGGAAAATTACGGAAGCCAGTAAAGAAAGCACCAAGATGGATCCAACTATACTGAGAGATAAAGGAGAAGATATGTGATATATAGGGCTGATGATCATTTTGATTCCAATAAAACTTAATATGATGGCCAGGCCATATTTTAATCGGCTGAACATATGAATGAAATTAGCCAAGAGAAAGTATAAAGATCTTAGCCCTAAAATTGCAAAAATATTGGATGTGTACAAAATAAAAGGATCATCTGGTGCAATAGAAAAAATAGCAGGAATTGAATCAACAGCAAAAATAAGGTCTGTAAATTCAATGACCGCCAAAACTACAAAAAGAGGGGTGGCCATTTTGATGCCATTTTGAATGGTAAAAAAATTGTCCTTGTCAAATTCCTTGCTTACTTTGAAAAAGTTATGAACCAATTGTGCCCCAGGACTTTTGCTAAAATCTTTTTCTCCGTCATCATCATCATTCACAAACCAGGATTTAATTCCAGCATAAACCAAAACAAAGCCGAAAATCGTCAAAATAGCATTAATTCTGTGGAATTGATTGGGAGCAGGTGTTTCATGGCTATGCTGGTCTAAAGAAAAGCTAAATCCTCCTAGTTCAAATGCAGGTAAATAGGTTAGATTGATAATCCAAACACCACTGAATATAAACAAGGCTCTCATTACCAGTGCACCAATAATTCCCCAAAATAGAATTTTATGGTGGTATGCTGAGGGTACGTTAAAATAGCCAAAGACCAGGATAAAAACGAATAGATTGTCTACTGAAAGGGCCTTTTCAATCCAATAGGCTGATTGAAACTGAGCAAATTTTTCATAACCATCTTCGGCATAGGTGAAATAAAGTATAAGGCCACTAAAAGCCATCGAAAGACTGATCCATACTACTGTCCAAAGTAAAGCTTCCTTGGTGCTTACCGTATGTGATTTTTTATTGAATACACCTAAATCCAACAATAGCATAATCATTACTGAAATGCTGAAGACGACAAGAATAACAGGATGATTGCTGATGCTATGCATTATAAAGATTTATTGGATTTTAAAATTTCATATAAAAGTTCTTTTGCCCTAAAAATTTGAGCCTTTACAGTACCAAGGGGAATATCTAGTTTTTCAGCAATTTCCTGATAAGAAAGTTCATCAAAATATCTGTATTCCAGCATCTGGCGATATTTATCATTGAGCTGCTCCAATATTTTTTTTAACTGTGCGCTTCTTTGCGCCAGCATAATTTTTTCTTCCGGATCCAGATCATCATTTTTTATTTGAATGGAGGGAGCCGTATCCATTGAATTTTGATCATTTCCCTCATCGATAGAGAGAATGACCATTTTTTGTTTTCGGATAAAATCAATACAATTGTTGGTAGCAATCTTAAAAAGCCAGGTACTGAATGCAAAACTAGGGCTGTAAGATTCCAATCTTCTGAAAGCTTTACCAAAGGCTTCAATGGTTAAATCCTCGGCATCGTCATTGTCCTTGACCATTTTTAACATGGTATGATAAACAGAATCACGATATCTTTCCAACAATTTGGTATATGAATTTTGACAATTTTCATATAAGGCTTTTTGTACTAAAAAATAATCTTCAGAGGCCCGCTCAGAAAGGTGATTTATTTCCATGTATATTTGATCTTAAGTAAAAAAGAAAAGACAAAAATAGCATAATAAAACGGTTGCAACAAATGAAATAAAATGATAAATGCAAGCGGAATTTGAGATAAAATTTTCTTTTTGAAATAATATAAAAACAAGGCCCAAATCAAATAGAAAAAGGCAAAAAAGAAAAAAAACTGATATTGTTTAGTAAAAATGATCAGAGCAAATGCAATCCAATGCATGGGCACCAGCATTTGATTGGCCAGAAGAAATATTTTATTTTTTATTTTATAAAACACACTAACTTGATAATGTCTTATTTTTTGATTGTAATAGGCAATGAAGCTTTCCGGAGCATTTGTCCACATGATAGAATCAGAATCTAGGCAAAGCTCTGTATTTTTATTAGTCGCGATTCTATTGATTAACAAATCATCATCACCGGAATCTGTACTTTCATCTGAATAAAAATGAAGATGATTTCTTAGAACTGATTTTTTTACCATCATATTTCTTCCCAATCCCATATAGGGTATCCTCCAAAGGCCAGCAGCAACAAAGCTGACTGCTGTCATCAAATTTTCAGCCGGGTTGAGCGACGAAGACAGCGCGCGCGAGCACCC
>CAZNNX010000278.1:0-2338 GCA_964574485.1 uncultured Saprospiraceae bacterium
AGAGTTGATTTGCGTTACTGCCGGCTTCCATACGATAACATTCCCCATTTGAGCAGGGGCTGCACATAGATTAGCACAAATAGATGTGAAATTGAAAGGAGTAATGGCTAAAACAAATCCTTCCAAGGCTCTATGTTCCATTCTATTCCATATAGTAGGAGAAGAAACAGGTTGCTCTTTGTAAATTTGCTGCATGAAGAATGCATTGTATCTGAAAAAGTCAATCAGTTCACAGGCTGAGTCAATTTCTGCCTGGTAGGCATTTTTAGATTGGCCCAACATCGTAGCAGCATTTAATTTTTGACGATAGGGTCCGGCAAGTAATTCCGCAGCTTTTAAGAAAATTGCCGCCCTATGTTCCCAGGAAGTGTTTTCCCAATTTTCTCTGGCAGACAAGGCTGCCTCAATTGCCATTTTTACATGAGTTTCATTTCCCTTGTAGAAATAGCCGAGTGTATGATGTATCTGATGGGGGGGATGAATTGAAATTTTTTGATCAGTCCTGATTTCCTTACCTCCTATAATCATGGGAATATCCATTTCGTATGATTTTAGGAATTCGATTTCTTTTTTCAAGGCAATTCTTTCAGAACTTCCTTTCGCATAACTTAATACGGGTTCATTTTTAGGTTCTGGGATAGTGAAAAAGGCATTTGACATAAATAAATGAATGTTTTGTGAATTACAAAAGTAGTTATTTTAGTACAAATCATTTGTGATACTGTGCACATTATTATTGCTTACAGGCAACAAAATCTATTTTGTATCGTTAGAAATAATTATGAAAAAGTTAATCAAAACAATCATCAGTTTACAGGAATTAAGAGCCTCAACTAGGCCTGTGGTTCATCTTTCAAAAAAAAAGTACAATAGAAAACAAAAACATAAATCAAAGATTCTCTTAAAAGAGATGTAATTTGGCAAAAAATTTCAATTATGCTTTTAGAGAAATCAGATACCATTTACATACAGAATCCAAAATTATCCGATCTTGAACTGGCTTTCCAAAGCTTTGGGACTGATTTGGACGATTTTATTATTTTGTCTCATGACAATTTTAATTATTTGCAAGTAGCAATTGGGGAAGAAATGGATGCAGGTTTTATAGTTGAGTATCAGTCTGGGTCTCTGGAGAAACATTTTGAAATAGATGAGTTGGAAATTGATGAGAATAAGATTTTTGATATTTTTTCTTCCTACCTCGAAGGCAGTACCTATTGGAATCAGGACATTAAATGGAAGAAAATGGAACTAAAGACAGATGAAGAGTAGTTCGGTATTGATTATTGGAGGAGGACTGGGCGGGCTCGTAGCAGCTCTCGACTTAGCCTCAAAAGGTATTTCTGTTGTTTTGATTGAAAAGAAAAATTACCCACTTCATAAAGTTTGTGGTGAATATGTCTCGATGGAAGTTCTTGACTATGTGAGAAAACTTGGATTTGATCCTTTTTCAGTAGGCGCAAAAAAAATTGATCAATTTCAACTCACGGATGTACAGGGCAGATCCTTTCAAGCCCAACTAGATATGGGAGGTTTTGGCATAAGTAGATATTGTTTTGACTTCTCATTATACGAGTTAGCAAAGCAGCGAGGGGTTCAATTTATCCTGGAAGATATGGTACTTTCAGTTAGCAGAGACAATGAAGATTGTTTTACAGTAAAGACACAAAAAGGGCTGATTTTCCAATCGAAAATAGTAATTGGAGCCTTCGGGAAAAGGTCTAATATGGACAAATATTTAGATCGAAATTTTATAAAGGAAAAATCTCCTTTTTTAGCTTATAAAGCTCATTACAGAGGTAATTTTCCAGAAAATTTAGTTGCGCTTCATAATTTTAATGGCGGTTACTGTGGATTGTCCAAGGTAGAAACAGATCGAATAAATCTATGTTATCTTTGTTTTGACAATCGTTTTCATCAGCATGGCAGTTTTGAAGCTTTTCATCAAAATGTATTATCTAAAAATCCTTTTCTCGCCGATGTTTTTCAAAATTGGCAAATGGATTTTAATCAGCCACTTACCATTAGTCAGATTTATTTTAAACCCAAGCAAAGGGTTGAAAACGGTATGATTATGTTGGGTGATGCCGCAGGATTGATCTATCCTTTGAGTGGAAATGGGATGGGGATGGCTATACACAGTGCAAAAATAGCTTCTGATTTAATAGTTGAATATCTTAAAAATCGGATTACTAGGGTTACCTTAGAAAAGCAATATTCGATTCAATGGCATCAGCAGTTTAATAACAGGATTCAAAATGGTATTTTTTTACAACGATTTTTTGGATCAACTTTTTGGTCGTCTTTAGCACTGCAGACACTTAAGGTTTTCCCTAAG
>CAZNNX010000279.1:0-2333 GCA_964574485.1 uncultured Saprospiraceae bacterium
TAACAGCAATCCTTTTTTGGTGTTCGCAAACCAAGCCATCAAAATAGTCTTCTTCAAACTCCAGTTGAACAGCCTGTCCTGCCTCCCACCCCACTCTATTTGAACGCGATTACTTCCTGTAATATAATTCCTATCCCTTTTGCTGATGCAAATTTAACTTGGCAAAATCTTGATTAATCATACTTCTTTTAATACTTTTACACGACAGAGGGTGGAGAGGTTTTTCACGCGCTGGCCTTAGCGGTCATTGTAAGACGACTCATATCAATCATAATTAAGGACATAGAAATTATGCAAGACTTTATAGACCAAGCAAATAAAAATGGTGTAACACTTCTCGACAAAGGAAGATGTCAGTTTTGTGGTGCAGACTATCAAAAAGGCATCTTTGACTGTATGGATAATTATAACAATGGACTTCAGCTTCTGGACTTTAATAATTCGGAACATCAAATTTCAAGATTTTTAAGTGTTGACGCTCATGCTTTGCAACATCCAGAAATTCATGGAAGATGGAGCAATCATTTTCATTTGACAAGGTTGAATTTGATACTTGATAAAAAGCAAACTTGGGACTACAAAAAATCTCCACTGCTAAGCGACTTTTTGAACGATTATAAACAAAATAGAGAGAATGAATTTCTTGAGGTTCCAAAACCATTTGACAGAGGGAAAATAACGTCAAAAGACCTGACTAAAGCAACAGCAGTAGACGAATGTATTGATCTAATAAAAAAATGGGCGGACGAAGTATATCATTCTTGGAGTTCAAGCCATTCACAAGTTTCTAAAATTGCATACGGTTTTTTAGACAACAATTACAATGGAAAAAAACAAGGCGGAAAAACAACAAACCGCTAAAAGCAATCCTTTTTTGGTGTTCGCAAACCAAGCCACTCCATGTGAGCAGGGGTGGAGAGGTTTTTTACAGTCATGGATACCATAAAGACATCTATAAACCGTATCCCAAAAACAAAAAGCTAATATTCAGACACACTATTCAGGAACACAGAAAATATAGTAACGAAATAAGCATCCGACTAAGAAACTAGGCAAAACTAACGTCTTGCGCTACCTAATAAAACAATATAACGCATGTTCATTTTTTTTTTGTAATAGGTTCAACCAAAATCATTGAAAGATACTCCGCTCCTCAATTCTTGAAAGAAAGAGTAACTTAAGATTCTAAATAAAAAATGCATGGGGTTTGAATATATTCGTACGAAATAATAAATATTCCTAAAAAAAGATAATGGAAAATTTTGATGAGTATTTAAGGCAAGGCGAACCAAACAAAATAGAAAAAGTTAAAGTTTGGAAAACAGCAATCGGCTTACAACAAGTGGATGGCCTAAATCCTTCTGAATATCTTATTGAAACGGCCAAACAAAATATTGATGGCAACATTACAATTGAAGAGGTAAAAAAAAGAATTGATAGCTATTATCAGCAACACCCAAACAAAGAAAGTGCTGATCGTACAGAAGAGGCTGATAAAGTATCTGCTCGAATAGCTGAAATTTTAAATGAGCAAACCTTTACTTTTTCTCCAACAGAATATTTGAGTATCCATCGAAGATTGTTTAAGGATATTTACAAATTTGCTGGTAAAATTCGCGACTATAATATAACTAAAAAAGAATGGATTTTAAATGGAGATACTGTACTCTATGCTAGCGCAGAAAGCTTAAAGGAAACATTAGAATACGATTTTGAACAAGAAAGAAGATTTAGCTATAATGGATTAAGTGAACAAGAAATAATTGAACATTTATCTCAGTTTATTTCATATTTATGGCAAATACATCCATTTGGGGAAGGAAATACACGCACTACAGCTATATTCTTAATTAAGTATTTGAGGAAATTAGGTTTCAAAAATGTAAACAATGAATTATTTGCTGACCACTCCCTTTATTTTAGAAATGCACTTGTAAGAGCAAATTTTGAAGATTTAAAAAATGGTATTTATAAAACAGATAAGTATTTGATTCGTTTTCTTTTAAACCTAATTGGAAAAGAGAATTTTCCATTGAAAAACCGTCATTTACATATTCACTTTGACACTGTAAAACCTATAAATGACACTGTAAATGACACTGTATTTTTATTGATACAACAAAATAGTAAAATAACAGCTCAAGAAATTGCAAAGAAATTGAATTTAAGCATCAGCACTATAAGACGCAAAATTCAAAAGTTGAAATTTGAAGGTAAAATAGACCGATTAGGAAGCGATAAAAGTGGAAGCTGGAAGATTAATTTGCCTTAAAATTTACCCTACTCCTTCCAAACCGAAGGAAACAAGATATAGGCTAAAGCCACCACTAACA
>CAZNNX010000280.1:0-2306 GCA_964574485.1 uncultured Saprospiraceae bacterium
TGTGTGTGTAGGATTTGGAACTTGGTCGCTAAATCCATCACCAAAATCCCACTGATATTGTGTTATCGCAGGGCCACCATTTTGTGACGAGGTATTCGTGAAAGTTACTGGTTGTCCTTGGCATACGCTTAATGGGGTTGCTGTAAAATTAGCTACTGGTAATTGGCTTAATATCAGGTTATTAATGCTGAATAGTAAGAAGCTGAATACTGTAAGCAATAAAAATTTCATTTTGAATTTAACTCAATTATTTTTTCGCAGATCACAAAGCCAAAAATAGTTATTGGACTTGTAGTTGATCAAATGTGCTACGATTATCTTTATCGCTATCAGGGTAAATTTTCAGAATCAGGGTTTCGTAAAATCATGTCACGTGGGACGAATTGCCGAAATACAAATTATAATTATGTGCCAACATACACTGGTCCTGGACATGCTTCAATATATACTGGAACAACTCCTGATAATCATGGAATTGTTGGAAATGAATGGTATGATCGTAATTCAAAAGAAGTAGTAAATTGTGTCACAGATAATGCGTTTGTATCAACAGGAACGAGCTCAAGCGAAGGAAATCGCTCACCAAAAACGCTGAAAACATTCACGATTACCGATCAATTGAAATTAACATATCCCGCGGCAAAAGTTATTTCAGTAAGTATTAAGGATCGTAGCGCAATATTGCCTGGAGGTCATTTGAGTGATGGTTCTTATTGGTTCGATTATAGTTCGGGCAGAATGATTACAAGTTCTTTTTACAGAAAGGAATTGCCGACTTGGGTTTCAGATTTTAACAAAACTGAATTTCCGAAAAAATCACTTCAGTTAACCTGGAATACGCTTTATCCAATTGAGAATTACATTGAAAGCGGACCTGATAATTCTCCTTACGAAGTGCTCCTTTCTACCAAAAAGGAACCAACATTTCCTTATAATTTTACCGAAATGAGTCGAGATTCAAAAGATTTTTCACTTTTTACAGTTTCTCCCTTTGCAAATACCTACCTTACTGATTTTGCCATTCAGGCCATTGCGAATGAAAAATTGGGAGAGGATAAACAAGCTGATTTTCTTTGTTTAAGTTATTCCACTCCAGATATTGCTGGACATGCATTTGGACCATACTCTATGGAAATTCAAGATATTTATTTGCGATTAGATCTTGAAGTTTCAAGGCTTCTAAAGTTTTTGGAAGACAAATTTGGAAAAAATGGTTTCACCTTATTTTTAACGGCTGATCATGCTGTTGTTCCGGTTCCACACTATTTAATGGATAAGAATTTGCCGGGAGGGTATATTTTTATGGATGAGAGAATATCTAAGCTTAGAAAAAGCGTTAGAGAGAAGTTTGAGGCTGATGTTATAGAAATAGAGGAAAATCAAAACATTTATTTAAATCACCAACTAATTGATTCACTTCGTCTTTCAAAAAAAGCAATAGAAACCTTTGTTGCAGGTGAAATCAGGAAATGGAAGGGAGTTAAGGAAGTTTTTATTGTTGATGAATTGAATAATAAATCCGAAAAAGATTGGGCTGGAATGGTAGCGAGAGGCTATCGCTTTGATAGAAGTGGAGATTTGATTTTTATGTTGGAACCTGGATTTTTACCAAAAAACACCGATAAACCATCCGCACATCAAGGCACAAGTCATGGATCAGCTTTCAATTATGATACACATGTTCCTTTAATTTGGTACGGGTCAGGAATTAAAAAGCAGGAAATTTTTAGACCTATCGAAATTATTGATATTGCTCCAACTTTAGTACACATGTTAAATCTGCAGAGAACTGGAGCAATGACAGGAAATCCAATCCTAGAAATTCTTAATCAAAAATGAGTTACTAAAATTTTTATGTTAGAAACTCTTTGAAATTAACAAATTAACTAAGATTCATACAAGTAAATTCGTTTTATGGATTTGCTCAAAAAGTATGAATCAATAATAATAGCGCTAAAACTTGGGTTAGCCATTCCCGTTTGTTTGTACTACTCTGGTCTTCAAGATGAATCAGGGTTAGTTGATGTTCCAACCTATGTTTGGATTTTGGCATTGCTTTATACAGCTTTACAATTTCTCAATAAACAAGTTAATTCAGATACACCTGTTCAAATTTCTGTATTTTATTACATAGGTTTACTTGCTATTGGTTTACCTGTATTTCTAGTGGATAAATTTGAAAAAGTGGATTGGCTATTGGTTGCTAAAATAGGTTGTTGGTTTTTAATTTTATCTGTTTTGTGGCAAATGCGTCTGACAATTCAACAAAAAAATAAAACATCATGAGGGTGCATTTTATAGCGATT
>CAZNNX010000281.1:0-2260 GCA_964574485.1 uncultured Saprospiraceae bacterium
GAAAATTAATAAAAGACCTTATTTTTGGTGAGGCTAATTCAAAAAAAACAAAAAAAAGAAGAAAATACAGTTAATCAATTTTTATGAAGCCAATTACAACACTTGACGAATTCATTATTAACAAACAAAAAGATTTCCCTTACGCAAGTGGAGAACTGTCAGGTCTATTGAGAGATATCGGACTCGCTGCCAAGATTATTAGCAGGGAAGTTAATCGTGCCGGAATTGTACAAATTTCAGGAGCCATTGATCAGGAAAATGCTTCAGGGGAAGTACAACAGAAATTGGATGTACTTGCTGATGAATTATTAATCAGTTGCCTTCAAAACAGTGGTGAATGTTGTGGAATTGCTTCTGAGGAAAATGATCAGTTCTTACCCATAAGCAAGAGTCCCGACTCCAAGTATGTTGTCATTTTTGATCCCTTGGACGGGTCTTCCAACATAGACGTTAATGTTTCTATAGGAACTATCTTTGCTATTTACAGAAAGGAGAATACAAAGGAATCCTGCACTTTAACAGATTTTCTCCAAAAAGGAAACAAACAGGTTGCCGCCGGTTATGTTTTGTATGGATCTTCCACTATGCTAGTTTATACTACAGGAAAAGGAGTTAATGGGTTCACCTTGGACCAATCGATAGGTGAATTTTGTTTAAGTCATCCAGATATTAAAATTCCGGAACAGAAAAAATTGTATTCTGTAAATCAAAGTTCTTTCTACCAATACGACGAAGTGATTCAAGAAACTATTCATGAATACATGCAGAATGGATTCAATTTCAGGTATATTGGTTCCATGGTGGCCGATGTGCACAGAACCCTTCTGAAAGGTGGAATATTTATTTACCCTAGTACAGAGAAAAACCCCAAGGGCAAATTAAGATTATTATATGAATGCAACCCCTTGGCTTTCATTATGGAACAAGCAGGAGGAGCAGCTTCTGACGGGAAAAATAGAATTTTAGATCTGACCCCAGAAAAATTACACCAACGCACACCTGTCTTTATTGGATCTAGTGATTGGGTTCAGGACATCGTGGCAAAATATAAGAAATATTCATCTTAACAGATGGCTTCCGTACTAAATTACAATCATTCAATTCAGATTGTTTATTCAGAACAAATCCTTACTTTTACAATCATAATACAAACTTATGGAAAATAGAAATAATTGGACACTCTCAGAAGTCTCAGAAATATACAACCAACCCATTCTTGATTTAATTTATCAAGCGGCAACCGTACACAGACAATTTCACAGCCCCTCAGAAGTGCAGGTTTGCACCCTTCTTTCCATAAAAACAGGTGGCTGCCCAGAAGATTGTTCCTATTGCCCACAAGCTGCAAGATACAATACGGATGTGGATCACCAATCTCTACTATCTGTTGACGAGGTTTTAACCAAAGCAAGCATAGCCAAACATAATGGAGCTACCCGATTCTGTATGGGTGCCGCCTGGCGTAATGTTAAGGATAACAAACAATTTGACCGTGTTATTGAAATGGTAAAAGGAGTGAATGAAATTGGCATGGAAGTTTGTTGCACTTTGGGAATGCTTACAGAATCTCAGGCTGAAAGATTAAAAGAAGCGGGTTTGTACGCTTACAATCACAATCTTGATACCTCATCCGAATATTACGATCAAATCATCACAACAAGAACTTATGATGATCGCCTGGAAACACTTGAAAATGTTAGAAAAACAGGTATTTCTGTTTGCAGTGGTGGCATTATCGGTTTAGGTGAAACGGATATGGACAGAATTAACATGCTTCATACCTTATCAACCTTAGCTCAACACCCAGAGTCTGTTCCAGTAAATGCGCTGGTACGTGTAAAAGGCACACCTCTTGAAAATCAGGAGAGAATTTCTATTTGGGAAATGTTAAGAATGATTGCCACAGCCAGAATATTAATGCCAACTTCACAGGTAAGACTTTCAGCAGGTAGAGAGGAAATGAGTATTACAGAACAGGCCTTTTGTTTTTTAGCAGGTGCAAGTTCTATTTTTGCCGGTGAAAAACTTCTCACTACACCAAATCCGGATGTCAACCAAGACAAAATGATGTTTGAACTTCTGGGGCTACATCCCAGAAATGCATTCAAAGGAGAAGAGAGAGAAATAGCTGCTGAAAAATTCGTCTGATGAAGATTGCTTTGTTAGGCTATGGGAAAATGGGTAAAACCATAGCTGAATTAGCACACCCAATGGGACATGAAATTGTTTTTCATAGTTCCCTAGATGAGTCTAAACGTAT
>CAZNNX010000282.1:0-2259 GCA_964574485.1 uncultured Saprospiraceae bacterium
AATCCCGTATTTTTTGGGATTGCAAATATACGGGTTTTTTCAATTGATACAAATAGTGTATCTCATTTTTTTTATGATTCTTTGATGCTGAGGGAATTAATCGCCATTTTCGGGTTTAAAACCCATTCTTTTGGCTGTACTTATCTTCAAATTGTCACTAATTTCTTTTACTTGTGCAACCGTGATTTCCTCCAAATATTCATAAGGAGGTAAGTATAAATCAAATTGTAGAGCAAATGCAAAAGACAACTGAATTACTAATCTCATATAATTTTCATTTAAG
The DNA here is from genome assembly GCA_964574485.1 of uncultured Saprospiraceae bacterium. Taxonomy (GTDB): domain Bacteria; phylum Bacteroidota; class Bacteroidia; order Chitinophagales; family Saprospiraceae; genus Saprospira. The sequence continues at coordinate 284 of CAZNNX010000282.1, forward strand.
ATGGCATGTTCAGGATCTCTAAAAAGGGTTCCTAACTGACCCCGTCCTTCTACCATGAAATGATTCTCGTGATTCATCATTACACGTGCAATAAGATTTCCGCGGTCTTCAAAGCGATTTCTTAAATAAGATTCAGCAAGAAAATTATAAATATGAATAACGGCAAAATACCCATTATTTTCATTTGATGCAAAATACTGAGTTCCCCACAATGGATTTGTATCTGGCAAGCGGAAAATATTAGTATGAAGATGAAAAACCAACATGTCGCTACCTACAAAAACTATAAATTCAAACTTGCCTCTGTCTTCATAACTTAAACGAACGCGTTCATCATTTACTTTCTTTTTGAGTTCATCTAATTCCGAAATTATAATAGTCTTAAGGGCTTCAAAAACTTTTTCGGAATCATCAGCAACATCTTGTTTTAACGCCGATTTTAAGGTTAATAAATTGAGAATAACTCCTCTATTCTGATCCAAAGAGCTTGGTTCTTGTTGTTGTGTGTTTTTCTTCTTCGCCATCTTGAATTGTGATTAATCTAAATAGTTGTTTTCAATATAGTCAATCAACGAATGAATAACTTTGATATGAATTTCTTGGGCTCTATCTGCATATTGGCTATGCGGTGCACGAATTTCTACATCGCAAATCTCGGCCATTTTACCCCCATCCTTGCCAGTTAAGCCTATTACTTTCATGCCTTTTTCTTTAGCAGCAAGAATTCCATTTATTACATTTTCTGAATTTCCAGAGGTGGAAATTGCCAAAAGAACATCGTTTTTAGCCCCAACGCCATCGACAAATCTTGAAAATACATGCGAGTAGCCGTAATCATTTGAAACACATGAAAGATAACCCGGATCAGAAATTGCCAATGCAGGAATTGCTTTTCTGTTTTCTCTGTATCGGCCAGTAAGCTCTTCTGAGAAATGAATAGCATCGCTCATAGACCCTCCATTTCCACAACTAATAATTTTCCCTCCTTTTTTCAAGGAGCTCACCATCAATTTTCCGGCTAATTCAATTTTTTGTATATTATCTGAGAGTATAAACTCTCTTAAGATTTTTTCTGCTTCTAAAAAATGAGTTTCAATTCTTGAAGTCGGCATAACAAATTGGATAAATTAATGATGATGGCCGTGCTCTCCATGGACATGTCCATGATCAAGTTCATCAGTAGTTGCTTCACGAACTTCCAATACTTCAACATCAAAAAGTAAATCTGTTCCTGCCAATGGGTGATTAAAGTCCATTTTAACATTTTCATCGGTAATTTCTAGAATTTTACCCCTCAAATGATTTCCTTCATTATCAGACATAGGAATTGTCGCTCCGATAAAGAAAAATTCAGAATCAAATTGGCCATCTTCGTTGTGAAAAATATTGGCCGGAATCATAGCAACTTGCTCATCTTGGTAAGTGCCGTATGCATTCTCAGCAGTGATTGAAAAAGATACTTTATCTCCTTTTACCTTACCAGCGATTTGCTGTTCAAACTCTGGAATCATTGACTGAACTCCGTACAAAAAAACTAAAGGGCTATCAACAGAAGTTTCTTCAATTTTTTCACCTGTATGGTGATTTGATAATTTATAGTTGAGCGAAACAACTGTGTTTGGGGTAATTTGCATATAATTAATTTTAGTGTCACAAAGCTACTCAAAAAAGACTTTGTCCATCTAAAATTAATTAAAAATCAGTAAGAGTTTAAACTTTATAACTTAATAATGATAAACTCTGTTCTACGGTTTTTTTGATGCTCCTGCTCTGAACATTTTGATTTTACCGTTCCTTCGCATGGACAATCAGAAACCAATTTTGCCTCACCATACCCTTTTCCATAGATACGATCAGGATTAGTTATTTTGGATTTGATATATTCTGCTGAAGCCTTTGCTCGATTATCTGATAAGGTTTGATTTTGCTGTATTGTGCCTCTACAATCAGTATGAGAGCCTAATTCGATAATCATT
>CAZNNX010000283.1:0-2251 GCA_964574485.1 uncultured Saprospiraceae bacterium
CATGGCAGAGGAGGCCGCCTCGCTCATGAAAGCATTTTTTCGTCAAAAAAGATAAAATTTCTCCTCCAAACATAGACTGGGCTCTAAGTAGCGCTTCAGCGTATAGAGCTTGTCTGCCGGAGGCGGATGAAGGGTGGAAATTTCTGACGCCAAAATTTCATATCAGCGAAGATCTGGTAATTTTTGAATGGAATATATAAATTTGCAAAACACCAGTTTAAGGCTCATTTATGAATTTAAACACACTTTCATTTTTGCTAATCCTATTATTCATTGGCTGCAAGAAACTCGACGAGAATCCTGATGAACCTCCTGTGAAAGCTGTAATACCTATTGGAAAGGCTGGTGCAGGTGTAACTGATCCAGACGGTAATTTATATCCTACTGTTGTTTTTGGAAATGGACAAGAATGGATGGCTGAAAATCTAAGGACAACCAAGTTTAAAAATGGGGAGTCAATCATCCAGATTCAATCCAATACAGAGTGGGCCAATACAAAGTTGTCTGCATTTAACAGGACACACAAGCTTGGTGCAAAGTATCCGTTGAATTTTTATTACGATACTTTATTTGGTCCTGTTTATAATTTTAAAGCAGCTTCTGATACACGAGGAGTTTGTCCATCTGGCTGGAGGGTCCCTTCTGATGATGATTGGAAGTCCTTGGAAAAACAATTAGGTATGTCTGATGCGCTGCTAAATACAACAGGTTGGAGAGGTGATCAGTCGATGAATCTTGCTACTAAAATGATGGCACCTGCTGATAAGTATGATTATTTACCCATATGGGAAGGTGTAGGAGGTAATAATGCAAGTGGCTTGAATATGATTTCAGCTGGATGGATTGGCGCAGATGGATTGTATGGGGCTGAGTTTTCTCAAGCTGCATTTTGGTCGCAGACAGAAGATGAAGCCACAAATCAAGGGTGGTCTAGAAAACTTGATGCAGGGGAATTTGGTGTTGAGAGAGTAGCTACAATGCCGCAATTTGGGTATTCAATAAGATGTATAAAGGGAGAAGGAACTCGTCCAGGTGTTATTGATTTAAAATTAGCAAAAGAGGTTAATTGGGTGAGGGTTCATCCATCTTACTACTCAATTGGGCTAACTTCCTCTGTAGCAAATAATGGTACTAGTGAAGTAACTGAATTTGGATACTATTGGGGTCTTAATCCTGTTCCAACTGCAAAAGATAGTGTGAGAAAGATAACTGCTGTCAATGGCAAGTATGATATTACCATTAATAATCTTCAACGGGATAAACAGTATTATTTTCGTGCTTATGCAAAAAGTGCATTTGGTATGACCTTTAGTGAAGTCATCAGTTTTAAGACAGGTTCTTTTTCATCATTGCAAGACATTGACAATAAGGTATACAAGGTTATACAGATTGGTAATCAAATATGGATGGCTGAAAATTTAGCAACTACAAAAAGTAAAAGTGGTGCTTCCTATGTAGTAACTTCTAGTGCAACAGAATGGGCCAATAGCAATGGTAATTCAAATACTATTTTTAAAGTTGGGGATGATTATTATTATAATAATGCCACAGCAAGAAGTAACGAAGTTTGTCCTACTGGATGGCATGTCCCCAGTAAGACTGAATTCGAAACACTTTATGAAACAATTGGCGGAACTTTTGATTCTCTGGATAAGTTGAAATCTCAAGATGGTCTTTATTGGGGTCCAGATAAAACTGGCACCAGAAATGCTACAGGATTTACAGCTCAACAAAAAGGATTTATTGATATTTCAGGGTTGCTAAAAGACAATGAATTTTCTGCATTATTTTGGAGTACCACGCGTGAATTTGTCACTATTGCAAATAAGGATGAACTCGCGTATAATCTTTTTCAGATCACCAATCTCTCTAATGTTAATACGCCTTTTTATCTCAGTTTAAGACCACAAGAAGGACTATCAATTAGATGTGTAAGAGATTAGACTAGATTCATTAATTTATACTAAATCTTAAATAATCATCACTTTAATTAAGTCACACTATATTTTTGATTTTTGCTAGCATTTTTTAAATGGTTGTAAACATCTGACTGAAGTGCTGTCGAAAGCAGTAAAACTAGTAGGAATACCTTCCAGGCGTGACTGATGTCGATATGAATAACAATCTAACAGTTGTTTTTGCAAATGAGCATGAATGGATGGAGCCTATTCCCTAAATCCTTTTCCCTGTTCCCTATTTTCCTATCTTTGCTAAAATAATTTTTTATGCCATTTACCTTATCACCTTTACC
>CAZNNX010000284.1:0-2210 GCA_964574485.1 uncultured Saprospiraceae bacterium
GGTAAAACCAACTTTTCTCAAATAAACTGTTTTGCTGTTGGCTATGGAGCAGTCAAAGGGAGAATCTGCTCGGTATTGGTCATGTTGTCTCTTAGATTCTCCTATTTTAATCCTTTGAAAACCTTGTAGTCTTTTGTAGTTTTATCACTCCAGGCTTTTGTAATGATATCAGTAAGTATTGCAAATTGTTGCCCCTCTTTCAAGCCTCTCTTTTTCCATTCATCGGTGAGTTCTTTGCGTATTTCAATGCTTTTGAGCCGTTGGTTAATCCAATTTTCTGAATAACCCAATTTCAGGTATTGCTCCAAAGCCCTGTCTATGCTTAATTCAGGGTCTTACATTTCGTCTAATCTTTCCGCTGCTATTTGTGCCGGCGACATTGGGCTCAGTCTCCATATTTTTCATTGCTAAATAAATTCAAAAATTCAATGAATTTCTTTCTCAAGTCTGTAGGATAAGCCTAATGAGAATGCCCTTCGAAAAACATCCCCGCCTCCAATACTCCAAGGCAATATAGAATTATCTTCTTCCCATCTCCAATCAAAGTTAAAATATCGTGAAATTGAAAAGTCAAATTTAAAAATAAACATTATTCTTGAATTTTTCAAAGCAGGATTCCAGCCAATATAACTATTCATTCCTACAGAAAGGTTCCGTCCGTTTCTTATAGAAAAAGATTCTCTTTCTTCATCGCGAACTGATTGATAAGTGTTGGTGGATGGGCTAAAAAAGAGCATACTGTTTTTTTCAACTCCGTTCTTATTTAAAATTTTAGAACCGTAAGCATTAATACCCAAAACAACCTTATTGGCTGTAGGCTTTGATAAAATCCAAGATTTTCCTGCGCCCACACAAAGTGTAGAAAATGAAAAATAGCGAATTAATTGACCATTGCCGTCGAATCGCTGAAGATTGTATGTAATTGAATTCCTCTCAATTCCGCTAAAAATCAATAATCCTTTTCTTGTGTACGATAATGTACCCCTATGAGCAGCGAGATTAGTTTGATAAACCTGCGAGTAGGTCCTTGAAGATGAATGGTTTTCCCCAAACCTTCTATTTGCGAAAATCCCGTATTCAGAATAATGATTTTTATATAATTCCACTGAAAAATCAAATTGACTTTTCAGTGGAACAGACATCAACAATAAAATTGAAATAAGAAAGAACTTATTTGTGTTTCTTGTCAACGAAATAGTAAAGTTCGAAATTAAATTCATCATCGCCTGTTTTGTTAGAATTGTAAATCATTACCCTTTCTGAGTCTATTACCCCAGTGTTGGACCCGCTTCTCGCCTTTGGGATTGCCAATCCACCAAACCATAAGTAAAAACTTAGATGTCATTCATTAATTATCTTCCTTTTAACTACGCCCTTGGCGTTTCTTGTTACCAGCATCAAAATTGTAGAATTTATATGACCCATCGCCCAAATGTAATCGGGCGTTTTGAGAGAAATGCTATCCACTTTATTCAGCATGATATTTAGTTCTCGATCTGTTTTAAAATTACTTTCATATTCTTTTTCGAATGAATCTCTAAAATTTCTAGTCAAATAGTAATAGTTCCATTCCTTGGCAAAAATTGAAAGTATTAATCCGTCATGTCTGGAATTGAACATTAAGTACAATGAATCCGAGGTCTTAAAAAAGCTATCAAATTTTATTCTGTTGTACATATAAAAAACGTTTTGAGTATGATAGGGTTTGTATCTAAAAGACTTCTTGTATGTTTTTGCATAATATTTTATACTTCGTTGAAACATCATTTTGTCTGAGCAATTTGTCATAACAAATAGTAAAATTAACCAATAAAAAATACTTTTCATGTCCGATTTAATTATTTTTTGCTTTGAATTCGACTTGCAGTTGGCGCATCAATACCTTACCGCACCACCCGCATTCCATACACTTTGCCTTCCACTTCCATGCTAAGCAGGTATATGCCGGCTGGCATGGTTTTCATGTCTATGGCAGTATTTTTAGAAAGGATACCCATTTGCAGCAGGCGGCCGTCGGTGGTGGTGAGCTGCCAGGTTCCGGTGGACTGGGTGGGCAGCAGAATATTCAATACGCCGTCTGTAGGAACAGGAAATACCCTAATGCCGGCCATTTGTGGAGATTGCAACCTACTTGCAGGTTCCAGGGTTATGATTACCGTATCGCGGTTCTGGCAGTTGTTGGCGTCTTTCACCTGCACCCAGATGCTGTT
>CAZNNX010000285.1:0-1212 GCA_964574485.1 uncultured Saprospiraceae bacterium
CATTCGGTTGCCGATTTTGTGCTGATCGAGATACCGGCCAAGGTCTGAGTGTGTAAATGGCGCTGTCGGTTTGACTCGAATCATGAATCCGAACCACGAGGTGTTGGTCCGGCAGCCGGACGAATCCCATTCGAAGTTTGAATCAAAATCTGAAGCACCAATTTTGGTACCAGCAGGTGTTAACTCGCCCTCTTCACTTCGTAATCCAACACGCTCACTGGGCGGTATCCAGCGGAGGGCGTGGGTGGGTAGAGTGAAATCCATGAACTCTTCGAGGTGCGCCAAACCTGTACGCAGTGTCTCCCAGTTTTGTTTCCGCGCCTCAATAAACGCTGGGAGTTTCTTGAGTTGCTGGCGTCCGATCGCGGCCTGCGGGTCCAGGGGCTTCAGGTTATAACCTAAATGGCTGTAGATATACTTGTGATCATAACCTTTGGGCAGTTCGCCGAGTTGCCACTGGAAACGCTTGCCACAAGTGTCGTCCTTTCCGGATGGGCACCAACAGGCCTTGAGGGGCGGACGGCTGATTATATTCACAGCCCCTCCCTCGCCCATCGTAAGGTGGTGCGGAGGGTAGAAGGACTGTGTCGAAATGTCACCAAATGTTCCGGTAAACGCTGTCAATATTCCGTTTTGGACAAACGGTAAGTTTTGTGAACTGGAGACCAGCGTTGACGATGACTGGCCAACCCTACTTGAACTTGACCCTTGAACATCTCCTGCCGACCCAGTGGCCGCGTTTGCTGCGGCAAGCTTTAAGAGATGGTCTAGACCAAGATCCTTTGCACGGGCAACAGGGAGGCTGTAGGTGCAACCGAGCGCGTCGCAGTTGTCCTCGATCAGCCACAAGTCGTGCCTCCGGCAGAACGCGAGCACCGCGACAATATCAAAAGGATTGCCAAGCGCATGCGCGATCATCACCGCCTTGGTCCTGCCAGGGGCGTACGCCGCCTCGAGCTGCTCGACGCGCACATTCCCCGTAATCGGGTCATTATCGATGAACACCGGAACGGCCCCAACTTGTATGATCGGTGCGACCGTCGTGGGAAAGCCGGCAGCCACGGTAATCACTTCATCACCCGGTTGGATGCGTTTGTGCGAGGGGAGCTTATGAGTGGTCAGTGTGGCGATGGCGATGAGGTTGGCTGACGAACCTGAGTTCACCAGCAGTGAATACTTCACCCCGAGGAACGCCGCGAGTTCGCGCTCAAA
>CAZNNX010000285.1:1222-2207 GCA_964574485.1 uncultured Saprospiraceae bacterium
GCCCTCGGGCCCCAGCGTCAGCCAGAAATCAAGCGTGGTGCCCACAGCAGCCTCCACTTCGTCTTCCGTGAAGACGCGCCCTGCATAGGGGATCGTCTGACCGGGTTGCCAAGCGCCGGGGTAAGCTTCCTCGCCCGGACGATTCGCCCGATGGGTTAGCTCCGAATAAGCACGGGTGAGGCGGAGAATCTCAGCCTTGATTTCTTGTGGGCTTGATCGATTCATTTAATTTAATAAATTTTTACTATAGAACTTAAACAGCAAGCGACCGTTAATTTATAACGAAACCTAGCAAACCCTCACCAGTAGTCCCTATGGCAACAGTGCCTATTTAGTTAATAGGTTGAATGAGCTCGTGTGCCCAACCATCGGCAGTGCCGCCTTCCCTCAGGTGAACTTGCCTTCAAATACTCCAGGGAAGATTCATTGCGACAGCATCAGAGGTATAGGCAGCAATCTGCGCAACTGCATCAGCGGCACCCTGCTTCCCTTCCTGTTGATTCCTAAGGTACCAACCAACAGTTTCCGCAATTGTTCGATCAAAATTCCAGACAGGAAACCATCTGAGATAGTGTTGAGACTTATCAATTGCGAGGTTCAGCAGTTTAGCTTCATGAACGGCGTGAGGATTTATTTGATAGTCAACCTGCCCTGGCCAGTGTTTTATTATCTCAGCCACCAAATCAGCAACCGATCGATTTGAAGATAGTGCCGGACCAAAATTAAAACCGGATGCCAAGGCAGGAGGCTGGGAATCGCCTTTTGAGAGTTGTGACCCCAACCATAAATAGCCGCTCAGTGGCTCGAGTACATGCTGCCTAGGCCGAGTCGCCACTTTGTTTCGGACAACAATTGGACTATTATTACTCAACGCTCGAATGCAATCAGGCACAATGCGATCGAGTGCCCAATCGCCACCGCCTATCACATTGCCGGCTCGCGCTGAAGCGAGTCGAATCGCCGAATTTGGTGTAGAAAAATAGGA
>CAZNNX010000286.1:0-2171 GCA_964574485.1 uncultured Saprospiraceae bacterium
TCCCTCCGGCTCCACAACAAAAAAAGGTATTGAAAATTCAATACCTTTTTTATTAAAATTAATTTATATACTAATCTGTTATTACAGAGATTTTTGCAGTAAAAAATCCAAGATCTGATCTGCATTTTAATATGTATATACCCATTCTTTTTTCGATCAAAGAAAGTTGCATCGAATTATCGTTTACAATATCTACTGATAACCCAACCTCTCGACCTGATAAATCGTATAATTTAATCTCTTGCCAATTTAATTCTTTATCACTTTCCCAATTCAATATAAATTCGCCCCTGTTTGGCATTGGAAAAACTTGGATTGGAATCGAGAACAACTCGTTCAAGCCCGAGGTGCCACAAGGGTTTTGGGGAGCTATTGATGGGCTCCCTTCCTCACAACTTTTTTGCCAACTAGAGTACCAAAACGGGTTTAAAAAAGGTTGAATCAACTCTAATGTAAATCCATTTCCATCAGGTTCCGTAGGCCAGGGCAATTCGTCATTATAAAAAAGAGAATGAACTAATATCCCGTTTTGATTATAGAGTCTAACTATTTCGCCTGCACTGCTCAATCCAAAAGAAAAAGGACCTGTCTTAGAATTAATGAGGGGAAATCTTCCATTAAACTTTGAAGAGTCATTGTAAATGACCAGATAATTTTGACCAGACAAAACAGTTCCTTGGGGTATGTAATATCTGTGTAAATCATCATCATCAGAGAAAAACCAATTAGAAATGTCTATACTTTGGGTACCTCTATTATAGATTTCAATCCAGTCCCCTGCATCTTTTAAAGGATTTGAATTATAATTTATTTCAGAAATTACTATAGGTTCAGTACAATTTGAGTAAGGTAAACCTGGTGACCCCCCCATACAGCCTGCAAACCAACTTTCAGATAGATTGGGATGTAAAGAATCTATTAATAATTCTAATGTTCTTCCATGACCATCACAAACCATAGGCCATGGCAAGCTATCGAGATAATTCATTTCTATTTGCAGCTGATTAAAAGAATCAAAAATTTGAATTCTTTCGCCTGAGTTTTTAAAACCAAAAGGAAGGACTGAGAAATAAGTACAATTGGGATGTTGCAAACTAAACTTTACACTATCACTTACCAAAACTAGTCTCTCTCGAGGTGCTATAATCGAACCTGAAGGAAAAAAATATTCATTATTTGCAGTGCCGTCAGTAATTTTATAAAGTGAAATATCTAAAGAAGCATTACCATAATTTAATAACTCGATCCAGTCACCTGCATTTATAGTACTATCACTGTTATAATTCAGTTCAGAAATTGCCAATTTACCTTGTGTTGAATCAGGTACAAAAACTGCATTAAAAAGAGCATCAGCAAACACATTGAGTTCAATCTTTTTATTCGTATCTCTCTGCAAAATAATGTTATTGATTTCCCAGTAAGCAAATTTATAGCCAGGGTTTTCAATTACTTGCATTTCAATTGGATTTCCATTAAAATAAATACCAGACCAAGGTAATGAATCGGGAATTATAGTATTTAATTTTATTTTTCCTGCATCTGGTGGATAAACTTCCAATTCAACCTGAACCTGACTTTGTAAAAGAAAGTTGTTTTGTATGTGATTCCTAACCTCATCAGTTCTTCGGGATAGTTGATTTTCAAAAATTTGGTGATTATTTATAAAATCATTCATTTGCAAATTTACAGAACTACCATTACCCCACCTGAGTAATTGCCTAGGCATTTCCAACAAACTTTCATTGAAAAATCTTTGAGAAATCTGATTCAATGAAACATATTTGTAAGAGGTATTCATCAAATCAGCAAATCTATTTATAAAATACCTTTTAAATTTAGTGTTTTGAAGACCCTTCAACCAGATATTTATATACGGATTTTGAGAACTCTGCCCTAACATATACTGTATGTGATCTTCAGTAAAATCAGACCATCCATTGGGAGCAAGAGCCAGTTCTAAATCTATAAGGCAAAAGCGCCATCTCCAATCACTAGCATTTGATCTGTAAATTTTTATATTATTCCCTGGCCAATCCTTATTTCCCATCCATGATTCAGCAATAATATAGTCATGATACCATTTCATATCTATTAATCGATCTGCCTGTTCCCAAAAACTTGTATCAGATGTATTTAAATTATTATATCTGAAATAACTTAAATTAAAAGAA
>CAZNNX010000287.1:0-2150 GCA_964574485.1 uncultured Saprospiraceae bacterium
AATGCACTGGGTTGTGTCAGTGTAACTGTAGATGTCGCAGTACAACCAATGGCGTCGGTAATGGTAACAGTGTAAATTCCGGAGACCAATCCCGTATTTGCAGCACTGGTTCGTCCATTTGACCAAATATATTGATAAGGTTGTGTACCATTTAATCCGGAGGCGGTAATGCTACCATTATTCTGATTATTACAAGTAGGTGAAATACTCGTAACATTTGAATTCAAGTTACAGCCACAATTAACTACATTGATGTTATAGCTTAAAACGCTTACTCCACTTATGGGGCATGCATTATCGCTAACCACAACAGTTAAAACATTGATACCTGTATCAGCAGTTGAACTGATCCAATTAAAATTACCTGTTACGTTGGAACCTGATCCAACATAGTTTACATTTGAATTAGGAATGCTCACCAAGTGATTATCTGTAACATTCAGGTTAGTATTTATGTCGGGATCAGAAACATTGAATTGAAAATTAATATTGTTACCTGCACAAACTCTGATTGTATTTCCTTGTAAGGTTCCACCTACAATATTAACCGGAGCAGAAATACTTGGGGTATTGGGATTCAATGCGCTACAATTTCTAACTATCACCTGCAAATCTCTTATTGTAGAACTAATCAAAACACCATTTCTAAATTCCTCAACTAATAATGTAATGGCAGCAACCTGTAACTGATTGGGGGTATAAGTCAACTGACCATTAACAGCATTTACTGAGAATCCGGAAGAGGTTGCTAGTGGATTTGTTGCTGTGTAAGGATTCACATAAAGAGCAGGGGTTGCATTTACTGCTAAAGGATTAATTGAAGTAAACCTTAAAGAATCTCCCTCTGCATCGACTGCTCCTTGCGCATAAACAATAGACTGATTATTACATACATAAGGCACAGGCAATACGCTAAATACCGGAGAACTGTTTGCACCATTAGCAGCAGATTGTTTAATTCTTGCTTCAATGTATAAATCTGTTGTACCTGGATTTTGCAAGTTTGTTATTGCTGTATTTCTTGCACTGAAAGAAAAACCAACCTGCCATTCTGCATTTGCTCCACAAGAAAAATTAAGCGTAATTATCCTTTCCAATACATACCTTTGAGTTCCTGGTTGTGTACCTCCAACGCAATTACTGTTTATAAGTTCAGAAGGACAAAGTTGTGAAACTTCAGTTGGCCCTGAAACTAAAGTCATTAAAGAACCTATGGTTCCAGAGGAACTGCTTTGACTACATTGCCCAAAACTTCCTGTAAGTGTAGAATTAATTGCCAATGGGCTGTTTAATAGCACAGAGCTTGCACAATCTCTGTAAAGATTAATAACAAATCTGTATTGATTATTACCAATGTACGTATAGGATATATCAGCTCCCTGAATATGACTGGCTGTAACTAGCTCTGTTTTTAAAAATAAAGAGAATAATAAAAATAGGCAATAAATATTTTTCATGATGTCGTATTATTTGGAATAAGATAAGAATAGTATTTTAAAAAAACAAAAGAATCAAATTTAACATATTGTTAATTAATCACTTGAAAATATACTATTTACAATACTGGAAACCTCAATAATTGTAGTATCTGATACAGAAATCCAATGAAGCTCTTTCTCTTTTCTAAGCCAGGTCATTTGTCTTTTAGCATAGTTTCTACTGTGTTGTTTTATTTTTTCTATAGCCTGTGCACAACTTAAGCTACCCTCCATAAATTGAAACAACTCAACATATCCTACTGTTTGCAATGCATTTACATTTCTGTATTCATACAGAGATTTAGCTTCTTCCAACAAACCTTGTGAGACCATTTCATCAACCCTTTTATTAATTCTTTCATAGAGCAAATCTCTCGGCCAATCTAAGGCTATTTTAACAACCTGATAGGGAAAATCCTCTTTATTTTGACCTAAAAATGAACTGTATGGTTTTTGAGATGAGATACAGACCTCCAAAGCACGTATCAACCGATGTGGATTTTGTATATCAACCCTTTGGTAGTAAGCCGGATCAACTATTTTTAAATAATCCTGAAGATATTGAATGCCTGATTCACTATAATTTTGTTTCAACATTTCTCTGATGGTTGGATCAACTGCAGGAAATTCATCCTGACCCTCCAAAACAGCTTGTATGTACAGGCCCGAGCC
>CAZNNX010000288.1:0-2150 GCA_964574485.1 uncultured Saprospiraceae bacterium
CGGCTCCCGTGCCACCTGCACTTGTTGCTGTCGCTGTTCCTGTGGCGTTGCCAAAGCAAAGGACATTGGTTGTTGATCCAATGCTTACATTTAATGCAGCAGATGGTTGAGTAATTGTTGAACCAACACTTGCGGTGCAACCGTTTGCATCTGTTACTTGCAGATTATAACTACCTGCGCCAAGTCCGGAGATATCTTCAGTTGTGGCAGCATTACTCCAAATATAAGATAAGGGCAATACTCCTCCTGATAAGGTTGCGTTGATGCTACCATCTGATAAACCAAAACAACTTACATTGGAAATACTCGTATTGATAGTTATTGAATTACTAATTGTTATTGTAACAATTGAAGAGCTACTTGAGCAAAATCCATTGGAAACAGTTACAGAATATTGCCCTGAAGAAACTGCAGTAATATTCTGTGTCGTCTGTCCATTGGACCATAAATAGCTTGTAGAGGCCGTTGAAGATAATACCAAACTACCCCCATTACATATACTCTGACTACCTGAAGGAGTAATTGTGGGTACAGAGGGCAATGAATTGACTGTAGCAATAACTGTTTGATTTAGCTGAAAACTACAAGATGATCCGGATAAAACACTAGAGGCCAACACATTAAAGGTTGTATTAGATGAAATTGTACTGGAGTTTAATACGATAGTACCACCATTACCAGAAACCGCTGATCCTGATAAACTGTTATTTGAATTATCCCGTAGCTGATACGAGTAACCTATCTGTGAATTTAAAATTTGCACAGAAGCTATTCCACTACCGCAAATATTAGGATTTAAAATTGATACAGAAAGGGACCTATTGGCGGTATCTAGTATAACAGATACAGAGTCCGTTAGACTACCATTACAAGAAATAGTTGGTAATTTTACTGCTTTTACTTTTAAAATTTGGGAGGAAGAAAGAGGCGTTGTTAGAATGCTTATTGAGCTGCCTGTTCCCAAAATTGAATTACTCAGATGTGTACTAAGTCCTTGATTAAAAATTTGATATATAACTCCTGCCTGTGAATTTGAAATAGTTACATTCACAGTTGTATTCGTTGCACACAAATAACTTGTATCTGGCAATATTGAAATATTTGTAAGCGGGTTGACGCATACAACAGGCGTTGCATCTTGTAGGACACCCAAGCAATTAGTCCCTGTTTGAGCTCTGATAGACAAGATTCCACCGGCATACAAAATCCCTTGATTTATAAAAGTCATGGACCAGGTACCACCTGCCGAAACAGTAGCAGTAGCAGGTAGGGTTTCAGCATGATCCAAAAATATAGGATACCCGTCCATATAGAGTCTAACCACATCTCCTGCCGTTCCTGTACCAGTAATAGTTGTTGTATTTTCTAATACTGGATTGGGTGTTATGGTGGCTATATTTGAAGATTGAAATCCGACAACCACTCCCGTTGAAAAAGAGCTAATAGTCTTACAAGTTCTTAAAGCAGTGGCAGTAATCGTACTACCAGGAGCAATACTGATACCCACATTGGCAGTCCAAGCCCCATTCAGCACAGTAGTTGCAGTACCTTCAGCCACACCATTTTCATAAATTTGAATTGTAGTTCCATTGGCTTCAGTAGAAGTACCAGAAACCGATGTAATGTTTGTTGAAGTGCAATAAGTTCCTGAAATTACAGGAGTTGCCGTTACACCACCTGTTACAATATAGTTTGTACTCAATGGTGAAATACATTCAGTTGTATCGGAGGCTCTGACATTAATGGTATCACAAGGATTTAAAAACAAACCATTTACGGTCCACAATCCACCAGCAGAAGTTCTGACAAAATTTCTCAAAAAACCATTTACATATACGGTTACTACTACATTTGCAACATTATCCGGTGCTGGCACATTACCAGAAATTGACGAGGTTGAATTTGTAATGGGAGAAGTCGTGACAACTGGAGTACTAGTCGTAGCAGACGTATTAAAGCAATAGGGTGTTAAAGATGAATTACACTGTCCTGGTTGTTGATAAGAAAAGTAATAGGTTCCAGATGGAAAACACTGACCCGTCTGACATTCAAAGTTGTAGATAAGAGTACCAGTAGTTGTAATAATTGGGTTGGTACTACCAGGTTTTAATACAGCAACATTGAACAGCGTACCATCTGGGTTATACATA
>CAZNNX010000289.1:0-2127 GCA_964574485.1 uncultured Saprospiraceae bacterium
TCATGATTAATACTCCTGTAAAATGTAATAGACAACTACGGTTTTTGTGAGAGCAAAGGGGATCTATTCTCATGGCAAGGACTTGTATTTTGTTTTATAGATGAGAACCATTCTCATTTACATCAGTTTAGAAGGGCTTGTATTATAATTTTAAGGGGGGTGGGGGGAAAATAATTAGTTTAGGATTTATTTGAGGGGAACATTGACATAATTTTTATAATTTTTAAAAACAGACGTAGTGGGGTCTAGAATCGATTATTTTATGGTTATGGCTATGTTGGTATTACTTGGGGGGTTTTAATTGATTCTAGGTGCCTTGCTGTTTGTTTTAGAGGCATTTGACAATTGGTGCTCGGTCGTTATTGTACGACCTGCGCATTTGGTTTTAGTATTATTATAATTATATATATATTAATAATATAATAATATAATATAAATACTCGTATATATATAAAACCTATATATACTTCGTATTTATAGTAATACTAAATAAAAATCCAATACTATAAAAGACATAGTATTGTCTTTTTATTAAGTATTATAGAAGATCTAAAAAACAAAAACTATACATCTTTGTCTTTAAAAACTATATACTTTTGGTCTTTTATAAAAAATATTCCTTCTTTCTCTTGACAAATATTTTTTATTATGGTATAATATTATTATACAGTATAAATTTATTTAGGAGATTAAAGTGTACAAATATAAAAAACTAAAGAAAGTAAAAGCACATCAACCTGGTCATTGGCCTGAAAAGATCAAGATGGAAGCTGTTACTCTTTGGTGTTCTACTGGATCACCTTCTACTGTCTCTGAGGTATTAAGTGTCCCTTTGTGCACTATCGAACATTGGAAAACTCTTCCTTGGTGGAAGGAAGCAGTTCAAGTCATACGCAACCAGGACAATGAAAAATTAGATTCAAAACTATCAAAGGCTCTTGATAAAGCTTTAGATAAAGTGATAGATTTGATAGACAATGGCGAGTTTGTCTATGATCAAAAAACAGGTAGAGTTAAGAGAATGCCTGCGAAACTCAGAGATGTTAATCATGCTTTTAATAGTCTGGTTGATAAACGTCAGTTGATTAGAAAACTGCCAACTAAAATAGTTGAATCAAGTCAAACAGAACAAAAACTAAAACAATTGGATGTATTATGATTAACGAAACTACTATGACCAAAGAAAATGAACAAAAACAGCTTGTAAATAAAGAAAATACAAGTGCAGTCAAAACAGAACAACAGGAGCTAGAGGCAAAACCTAAACTAACCAATGATATACTTCACGAAGTAGTAGGTTTATCAGCGGGTAGCAAGAAGGAGGATAAGCTTTTTGGGAAAATGATATATAACCAATTGAAAAGAGCTTGCCGTGATTATGATCTTAGTAAAGATGGTCTTGGTGAAACTTTAGTACAAATAATAACTGAACTTAAAGGAATTGAACCAAAAGATCAAATAGAGGGAATGCTTGCTACTCAGATGATAGCAACTCATCACGCAACAATGGATTGTTTTAGAATAGCTGCTAAGAATGGACAACTTGATATAATAAACTCAATGTTATGCTATGCCAACAAGTTAAGCCGTACGTTGACGATGCAGATGGAAGCTCTAAACCGCTATCGTGGAAAAGGAGGGAAAAAGATGACAGTTGAACACGTGCATATTAATTCAGGCGGTCAGGCTATTATTGGAAATGTAACAAAAAACACTCCAAAGATAGAGGGGACGGAACAGGGGGAAAAGTAAGAAAATGAGCAATAATCCCGTACAATTTAATGAAGATAACAGGTGTTTAGCTAGAACCCGTAAAGGCAAAAGTGCTTTTTGTCAGGCAAGGAAAGTTACAGGCAAAAAGCGTTGTAGGATGCACGGAGGAACTAATGATGGTGCTCCGAAAGGTAATAAGAATGCCTTTAAGCATGGAAGATATAGCAGGGAAGTAATAGAAAAAAGAAAAAGCGTAATGAAGTTTAAAAGAGAATTTATGGAACTATTACGTATTGTAAAAAACGAAGATAAAGAAAAACCTGATTTAAGCCTCGTATAGCGTTAAGTTTACGTTTAAGATATTTATCTCCTATTAAACAATAATAACAACGCTGTAAGAAGCTTAAAACGGGA
>CAZNNX010000290.1:0-469 GCA_964574485.1 uncultured Saprospiraceae bacterium
TCCTGCTTTGATCCAACGTGAATGATTTTGTATCCCCTTTCTTTTAATTCAATACATTTTTCGTATAATTTTTTTTCATCAAGAAAAAATTTTCTGAATTGACCTGAATTTATATAATTACTAAATAAAAAGTATTTTGCATTCTCTTGCAAAAGCCCACCTGCAGCTATTGATGGTTTAACTAATGATGCTGATCTAATAGGAAGCTTGAGATTAAATTGTTTTTGAAAGGAAGCGATTAACTGCTCTGAAATTTTAAGCAGGGCACATTCGTCGTTAAAGTCAACTAATACGCAACTCTTATAATGATTGTGTAAGCCCAAAAAGGAGGGTTTTGGAAGAACAGCAATATTTCCTTTTTTTGGCACTTTCGAACTAATGGCTTTAAGGCCAAAGATTTTTTTTAATAAATGGTTCGTATGATTGTCATCAACTGAGAGACTCACAGAGTATTGATTGCTGATTAGGC
>CAZNNX010000290.1:479-1863 GCA_964574485.1 uncultured Saprospiraceae bacterium
GCAACTACTTAAAAAGTGTGATTCCTGTCGGATAATTTATCAAGGGGAGAAAAAACAACCTATCTCCAAAGTGTGTTGTTTCGTGAGAAAAATCGAAGTGAAAGCCTTTTAATTCAATATTGCTAATTTTTACTGGTATCAGCATAGGCTCCACCTTTCTTAAGGTAAAACCCGATAGAAAGTTATTTAGCATTTTGTATGCCAAATATTTAACCATGATTTATAAGCCTTAACATTATGATCATCTTTAGCCAAAGGTCTATTTTAGAACTCTTCTTGATTTATGAATTTCAATTGCTTCTTTAAAAACTTCAATGGTTTGACTTGTGGCTTTATCCCAGGAAAACTTAGCAGCCTCTGACTTTGCGTATTTGGCGAGGGAGTCACGCAAAGCATCATCCAACAGCATTGATTGAAGGCCCTGGACCATTGAATCCAATGAGACCGGATCCACAAGATGACCAGCCTTGCCCGCTACTTCAGGCATTGATGCAGTATCAGATGTAAGTACAGGGGTACCTAAAGACATTGCCTCCAATAAAGGCAAGCCAAAACCTTCATAAATCGATGGCATTGCCAAAAACAGAGCATTTGCATAAAGCGTAGAGAGCTCGGTATCTTTGACGTATCCAAGGACTTTGACCGAATCGCCAAGTGAGTAGGATTGAATCATTGAATCTACGTTCACGCCACCCCAACCTCTGCCACCAACAATGATAAGATTAAATCGTGCTCTAACAGATTCATCAAGTTTGGAGAATGCGAGGATCAACTTTGCTAGATTCTTACGTGGTTCCAATGTACCTACAAAAAGGATATAAGGCTTCTCTATACCATAATTCGTCAATTCGCTACGTGGACATGGCGTAGCTAGATTTACACCGCCCAAATGAATAACCCTCACCTTGTTAGATGCACTTGGATAAGTTTCCGATATCCCTTTAGCGGTGCTATATGAGTCAGCAATAATTAAATCAGCCCTCTTTACAGCAATTGGCATCAGATGTTTTTCCAGGATTCTACTGAGTGGCCTCATTGTCTCACCCGCATACTTCCAAACCAAATCATGAATCGTCACAACCTTGGTAATTCTTTCTGAGAGAAAGGATGGGAGTCGATGCGAGCTACCCCAAAAGATATCAACACTATCTCTATTGGCGTAGGAAGGCAATACGGTCTGTGACCACAACATTCTTCCCAACCGGCTTTTAAAGTTTGTGTTAATGATTCGGCCGGGCTTTAGCTCATTGACCATTCGCAGTTCAACCGGGGAAGGCGTGTAAAAATTAACAGCATGCGGAGTCTGCACAAGTCTACGAGATATCTGAAAGGTATATCGGCCAATCCCTGTTATAGGGGCTGTCAACAATGTGTCATCAGCAGC
>CAZNNX010000290.1:1873-2123 GCA_964574485.1 uncultured Saprospiraceae bacterium
TCGACACCTATTCGCATACATCTATCTATGTTACGCACTTGAAATACTTATTAGCTATACAGCTAAATTAAGATGAAAAGAAAACCTACAACCAATAGCTTTACTTGCTCTATAAAATTCAGCATCTCTAAAGCAACGCCCCTCATTTTAATTTACTTTCTTCTAAATCACCTAACATACTTTTAATCGTCGTCTCGAAACCAACTGTTGGTATCGCACCTACTGATGAAATGAGCTTGTTTGGATTACC
>CAZNNX010000291.1:0-2115 GCA_964574485.1 uncultured Saprospiraceae bacterium
TCCTCCCATTGAATGTCCAATCAAATAACATGCACTGATGTTTTCTTGTAATAATATTTGATTGAGGGCATCTGCAACTTCTTCAAAAGTCCAATTGGAAAGTATCTGAGATTTGCCAAAGCCAGGAAGATCCAATCGTAGTACAAGAAATTGGTTTTGCCAGCGTCGGGTATAGAAATCCCAAATGCTGGAATCTTCGCAAAATCCATGTACCAATACAATTGCCGGGCCTTTACCATCAATTTGATAAGCAAGTTCAACAGATTGGAATGAAATCGATTTATACATCCAGCGCTTAAAATTTGTTTGTTTTTCAAAGATACAGAATTCGTTGTTTTTCTTTTTTGTTTTTCTTTTTATCTTTGACGCTGAGACCGAATACATATGATTGAGTACAAAAACCTAACTGAAAAGGATACTAATTCCTTTTTTCTGCTGGAAATAATACCTTTTTCAATGAAAAAAAAATGTTGCAAGGCTTACAAAAAAGGTAAGGCTTGTAAGAAATGCCCTCTGAAAAAGAAAAGAAAGTATCAGCCTTTTATGTCTTGAATTTGAAGTTTTTTCCAATCATTAGCATAAATTCCCTCTGGGTCATAAATTTCTGCTTGTTTTTCAGGATTGAAATATCTCTGTGGACGAGCATCATTTCCAACTCCTGCAATATATTGCCAGTTGAGCCAGTTATTGGCACTTTGATAATCAATGAGATGGTGTTCAAAATAATATGCGCCCCAGGTCCAGTTTACTTTGAGGTCATGAATCAGATAACTGGCAGCTATTTGTCGACCCCGATTTGACAGAAATCCTGTAAAGTATAGTTCTTTCATGCAGGCATTGACAAGCTCGTTTGAGGTTTCACCTTTCGCCCAATTTTCAAATAAGTCAAAATTATTTTCCTGGCCTAACTGTCTCTTCCTTTGTATCCCTGACTTCAGATAGCAATGTTGTTGATGTTTGGATTCAGTAAGTTGAAAAAATAAAGACCATAACAATTCGTATTTAATCCATTGGGTCGACTTATTTGAGATATGTTCTTGTTCGAAGCGGTTGATTCTTTTTAATAAGCTGAGGGGGGACAGGCTTCCATTGGATAGCCAAAAAGAAAATTTGGTGGAAAAGTCTCTTCCTTTCAAAGCATTTCTTGTTTCAAAATATTGGGCAACTTTTTCTACTTGCATAAAGTATTCGGACAACCTGCTCATAGCAGCGTTTTCCCCTCCTCTGGCTATTCTGTAATCTGTAGAAAGATAGTCAACTGTAAATTCTTTCCAAACATCCTCTTTTTCGAAATTGAATTGAAATTCATTATCCTCTTCAGAGTCAGTGATCAATTGTGTTTCTTTATTTTTTTTGAAATGAGTAAACAGAGAGGGTAGTTGATTGCAATAGGTAGGATCTGATAGAATTTGAGGTTCATCAAAAAAATGAAACTGTATATCTTTTCTGGACAAATCCTGTGTTATTCTTTTTGTAAATTGGTTTTCTTCCAAACCTCTTGTAACCTGCATGTAGATTACCTGGATATGGTTTTGCTCGAGAAAATCGTTCAGCTCATGTTGGTTGTAAGTTTCAAAAATTTTGAGAGGAATAGAAAGCCTGCCCAAATTTTTTTCTAAAGTGCCGATACTTTCATTCTGAAATTGAATTCTCTTCCTGCTCATACGGGGCAAGTCTAATTCTGATGGTAAAAGACAAGGATTTTCTCTTACCCAGATTGCCAAAATTGTATCGCCCGATTGTATCGCCGTTTGTAATGCCGGGTGATTGTGTGTTCTTAAATCATTGGTGAACCAGATCAGGATATTTTTCATTCTATTTCTTTAGAAACATATTGTGTTGTAAACATTTTTTCAAGATGAATAGTTTTTTGCATAAAAAAACTAAATTTGAAGGGTTGAACTCCAAAATAAAGGAAATGAAAGGTAAATTAAATTTGATCATTGGCCCCATGTTTTCAGGGAAGAGCACTTTGCTTTTAACCCGATATAGAAGATATAAGATTGCCGGTAAAAATTGTCTTTTGATTAAATATGCGAAAGATGACAGATACGAATCAGCAGAAACTATGATCATCACTCACGATGAATTGAGCTACAGAGCGGTAGCCTGTCT
>CAZNNX010000292.1:0-2106 GCA_964574485.1 uncultured Saprospiraceae bacterium
AGTAATTCTATTTAGCTTCTGGTTCAGCCACTTCGCCAAGCCCTAAACCGTTATCTGCAAAATTAATTTCCGCTTGATGGATTATATTTTCTCTAAAAGGTATTATTCTTTTTCTTTTGCATCCAGCAAAATCAATCTTATCCATATACATTACTTTCTTTTGTTGTATCAAATCATTAATACGTCCTGATATTGTCGACTGTGGTATTCTTATCTTATGTAACTGCCATAGCTTTATTTCTATCTCCTTTAAACAAGTTCCTTGTTTAGTTACAAGACTTTGAATAATGTCCTGCTGTCTTTGCTTATCATTCGCATTTGAATGATAGGCAGGTAGTGACGTTTCGTAGGAATAATTTGTATTTCTCATTTGCTTATTAGATTATTTGTAAGCTCTGTTTTATATAGTGAAATGATTGATCTAAGCGCATCTATAGAATGAACTATGCCCGCGTTTAATCTCTCGCAATAAGTGAGCATTCCGCTTTCTTCCCATGCATCTGATTCTATCTTTTTACTCAATATGCTTGCGGGCATAATAGCATCCTTGTTGATCTTTATTATTTCTGATTGTTTGTACAAATAATTTTTCTTAGCCTGTGTAACGCATTCAGCCGATAAAGCAATTAGCTGTGATAGCTTCATTAGCTTATCCTGAACTCCCTGTATGTCACCTCCCGAAACTTCTCTGTCTATTTCAGAAGAAATTGCCTTACAGTTTATTTGTAGTTCGTGTAAATTCATTAGAATGGAAGATCATCGTCATTATTGTTATTATTATTTTCAAATACACCTCCCTCCTCGTGATGAGGATTCATCACTTTAAAATATTCTCTTGATGATGCTATCTTCTTTTTAAGAAACTCAGGAAGTTGTCCGAATTTATGTTCATCAAATGGGTCGAATGAAAATTCAAAAGAAGGATTGAATTGTGGTGGCGCTTGCATTCCTTTTATCAATGCAGATGCAGAACTTATATCTGCATATTTTCTTCCCTGACTAGATGTTCTATGAATAATAGAAACCATACAAGGAACTCCCAATAATTTAGTTATGTCAAATATTTTCGCTTCCGAGTCGGTAAATCCAGCACCCCTCCATCCTTCTAAGAACTTTCTAAGATTGCTTTTTTCATTCATAGAAAGAGTAAACTCTTTTGATATAGAGTAAGGCTTTAATCCTTCTCCCTGTTTAAATTCTTTTTTCTCTGTAGGTAATTCCCATGAAATCCTAACCTTATTCATTTGCTTTGTTTCTCCTTTGAAATTCTCAGATACCGTTCCTATGTGTATCATTGAATAACACCTAGCTATGAATGTTCCTGATGGAACTAATTCATAATTAGAACTTTCATTTGTTGCATTTATTGCCATTGTCTTTTGGTTTAATTGGTTGTTGTTGGTTGGTTGTTCTTATGTGTTTTTCATATTGATATTCATCATCAATATGTTTGTCTCTTATTAATTCATACTCTCTAAGCTGCATGAATATTTCTTTCATTTTACCCATGCTATAATATTTTTATAGATATTGTTTCGGATCCCTCATTAAAAGAAGCCGGTTGAATTATTTCTCCAGTATTCTCATCAGTCATTAACATACCTTTCAAATTGCTTTGATAAGATGCCTTGGCTCTATCTTCGATTGATTGTAATATAACTTTGCTATCATTCCATTCTTTTATTTTAGAAAAATCCCATCTACCTGCCGACATCTTCTTTTCTATTCTTGCTCCAAAAGCATCAAATGTTTTTTCGTGATATTTTTCATAAGATTCCTTAATGGCTAATGGCTGGACTGATTTAATACATTCTCCTAGTATTTTCTCTAGTCTTTTTAGATTTACGTATGCCTCTATAGGGTCTGATTTACCCTGAAAAGCATCGTCTGCTATTTTTAAGATTTGATTTTCCATTTTATTATGGTTTAGTTGGTTGTTATTTTAACGTCTATAATTTCTTTAGTTTTTAAATCTTTTGCCATTACTACAAGAACGCTGCTGTTAAGATTTCCTAAGCAGCACTTAATTATGTGAGTAGGATTGTGGGTTGATACATAATGACCGTTATGTACTTTAATAGCTACCCCTTCTTTTAGTTCATCATT
>CAZNNX010000293.1:0-2092 GCA_964574485.1 uncultured Saprospiraceae bacterium
ATCGTCGATCTGAAAAGCACCGCCCGCATCCCGTCCGCAATTAGCGAGGCGCACGCCCGCCAAGGCGCGTTCTATGCCGGGTTCGGCGGCAATACCGAAGTGCGCTTCGGCTACGTCAGCGAAAAGAAGATTGCGGTCTATGTCTTGCAGGACGTTGCCGCGCATCTCGCGTCCTTTGTGACCGCCGCGCAGGCCATCGAGCGCCTGCTGTCCCTGTCGGATGATAGCGAAAAGCTGACCCGCTGCTTCGCGCCCGATCTGTCCAGTTTCTACTGGGGCGATGCATCCGCACGCGCCCTAGCCAACGAGATTTGGGGCGCACCTGCCCCGAATGACGCACCGCCCGTCCTTTCGGCGGACAATCAGTAAAAAGGAAATAGGCAAATGGCTTTCATGGCAAACCCCACCAGCGGCGAAGGCAACTTCACGGTCTACGTCAAATACAATGCGAAGGCCGGTCGCTGGTATACCAAGAAGGACGAAAAGGACGCGCCGGAGTTCGAGGTCACCAACATGACCGCGATCTTCGACATGGACAACCTGCGGACGGGCTGGTTCCTGTTCGCCGCAGGCGTTGCGCCCGCCAAGACCTTCGATCCCTCGCTTGCCGAGGCGGCACCCAAGCCGGGTGACGGCTTCAAGCGCGGTTTCGAGCTTGACCTGTTCAGCGACAAGAACCTGCTCGGCAAGCGCGAGTTCTCTTCGACTGCCGGTGTGGTGATCGAGGCAATGAACGATCTGCACGATCACTGGCTCGCGGGCAAGGATGCCAACCCCGGCAAGCTGCCCGTGGTCAAGTGTGTGGGCGTGACTCCGGTCGTCGGCAGCCACGGCACGAACTACAAGCCGCAGTTCGAGATCGTGTCGTGGGCAGACCGTCCGGCTGAATTGTCCAATCAGACCGCCAGGCCTGCACCGGCTGCGCAGACGGCAGCACTGCCGCCCGCCGCCGCAACGCACGCACCGCCGCCGCAGGCCGCACCCGCGCCCGCTGCTGCGGATGAAGTCGAGTTCTGATCTGACAACACGGTTGGGCCGAGGGTGGTTGGAAGCGCCCTCGGCCCGCCACAGGTGCGAGTGATTTTATGGCCTCCGTGGTGGAAAGTATTATGCAGCCCGACGAACCCACCATCAAGGCGCATCTTGAGGTGCTGTTTGCGCCTCTGCGCGAGGAATACCCGCAAGGGCTGGTCGAGATTTGCTACGGCCCCGAAAAGCCGAACAAGGCCGCGTATTTCAACCTTCACCCTGACGGGATTGCAGACGCTACGGCTTTCGCCGCAAGCCGCGCCCGCGCAGGCGAGAACATCTATGTCGGCGTGAACCCGCGCAAGCCGAACACGAACCTAGCGCAGCGCGCCGCCGACCGTGACGTTGAAATTGCGATCTGGCAGTTTGCCGACATCGACAAGGCGGCAAGCCTAGAGGGCTTGAGCAAGAAGCTGCGCCCGTTGCCGCCTTACTACACCGTCAGCACCGGCACGATTCCACACCGCCGCCCGCACCTGTATTGGCTGCTGGACGAGCCGGTGCGCAATATGCAGGCCTGGACAGAGCGCCAGAGCGGTCTTGCCGCGCAGCTTGGCGGTGATGCCGTCATTAACCCGTCGCGCATCATGCGCTTGGCTGGCACCGTCAATTTCCCGCCGCCGCACAAGGTGCAGCGCGGCTATCGTGTCGAGCTGGCGACAATCAAGACCACGTTCGATGACGAGCGCGAGCCGGTGCAGCCGGAATTGATCGCCGCCGCGTTCCCGCCTGCCCCTTTTTTTGACCGCTCCGAAAACATGGTTAACCGCGAGTTAACGCCGATCCCCGCAGGGCAAAACACCTTGCAGGCGATGCGCTCCACGCAGTTGCACGATCTGCTTGAGGCCTGTCGCGCGGGCCACGAATGGCACAACAACATGATCCGGCTTGTCGGCCACCTTGCCGCCAAGGGCCGCGCCAATGCCGAGATCATCGCAATGGCCGAGCATATCACGCTGCCCGGTTACACGGTCGAGCAGACGCGCCGCGAGATGATGCAGGCGCGCCAATCGGCCCGCGTCAAGTGGGCGCTGCCCGAGCCGGACGACACGCCGGTTGAACA
>CAZNNX010000294.1:0-2083 GCA_964574485.1 uncultured Saprospiraceae bacterium
GGTTTGGAGAGGCTGTACCCATGATTCAGAGAGCCATAGAATTAGTTTCAACTGCAGATATTTTAATAACAATTGGAACTTCTTTACAGGTTTATCCAGCGGCTGGACTGATACATTACACCCCTGCTCATACAATTCAATTTTATATTGACAATAATCCAGCATCTGTGCAAGTTCCACAGATGACGGTGATTCCCAAAACGGCAACTGAAGGTATGAAAGAATTAAATTATATCTTGAGCCATTTATAAATTGATGAATTCATTGTATTTTTATAAACAAAAATCATGTTATGGTATCTGATGAATTAAATATTCAAAAAATTACTCCCTTGATGGAGCAATACAATGAATTTAAAGCGAAATATGCAGATGCTATCCTACTTTTCAGAGTAGGTGATTTTTATGAAACCTTTGGTTCAGATGCCGTATTGACTTCAAAACTTCTGGGAATCACGCTAACTGCCCGAAACAATGGTTCTTCTAAAATAGAATTGGCAGGTTTTCCCTATCATTCTCTGGATAATTATTTACCCAAGCTGGTAAAAGCAGGTTACAGAGTTGCTGTTTGTGATCAATTGGAAAAACCCAGCCCCTTAAAAAAGATAGTTAAAAGGGGTGTGACAGAATTAGTTACCCCCGGCGTAACGTCAAATGATAAGATTTTAGACCATAGGTCAAATAATTATTTGGCT
This sequence comes from uncultured Saprospiraceae bacterium, assembly GCA_964574485.1. Lineage (GTDB taxonomy): Bacteria > Bacteroidota > Bacteroidia > Chitinophagales > Saprospiraceae > Saprospira. The sequence goes on from CAZNNX010000294.1 coordinate 695, forward strand.
GCTCTTCATCTGGGTCTGAAAGAGCAGGCCGGCCTATCACTTTTGGATATTTCCACAGGAGAATTCTGGGTTGCTGAAGGTGACTATACTGCCATGATTAAACTGCTACAACAATTTTCTGCTTCTGAAATATTATATGCCAAATCAAATAAGTCTGTTATTCAGAAATATATTGAGCCGCATTATTTTATATTTGGAATAGATGATTGGATTTTCAGTTCTGAATATGCTGAAAACAAACTTTTACAATTATTCGAAGTTAATTCGCTAAAAGGTTTTGGTATAGATGATCTTCATTTGGCTCAAATTGCTGCCTCTGCCATTTTACATTATGTAGAAACCACGGAGAATAAAAATCTTTCCCATATTTCCAAGATACAACCAATTCAAACACATCAGTTTATGTGGTTGGATCGGTTTACAATTCGCAATTTGGAATTAATTCATTCTCAATACGCAACAGGAACCTCACTCCTTGATATACTGGACCAAAGCTCCTCTCCCATGGGCAGTCGAATGCTAAAAAGATGGATTTTGATGCCTCTCAAAGATATCAAAGAAATAAATTTCAGGCAGGGTATCGTAAACTTTTTTATGAACCACCCCGAACTGGCTTTGTTGACAGAGGATCAGATTAAAAATATAGGTGATATTGAACGTTTGATAGCCAAAGTTCCTCTTGGAAAAATTAATCCCAGAGAACTTGTTCATCTGTCAAAGGCATTAGATGCAATTTTGGAAATTAAAAAAATATGGTCCGGCAATTCAAATAAAGATTTGCAGGAGCTGGTCTTCAGGTTAGATCCCTGCGTAGAAATCAAGGAAAATATTGCCAAAACCATTCAGGATAATGCCATGGTTAAAATGGATAAAGGTGGTTTTATCCAAAACGGCATCTCAGCTGAACTTGATGAATTAAGAGATTTAATTCACAATTCAAAAGATCACCTCCTGGCACTTCAACAGAGAGAATCAGAGGCTACAGGTATTGAAAATCTAAAGATTGGATTTAATAATGTTTTTGGTTATTATTTAGAGGTGACCAATAAGCATAAGGACAAGGCCCCTATTCCCGACAATTGGGTAAGAAAACAGACCCTGACGAATGCAGAAAGATATATTACCGACGATTTAAAAAAATTGGAGGATAAAATTTTAAATGCAGAAGAGAAAATTATTCAGCTGGAACAAGATATTTTATTTCAACTTATCAACCAGCTGGGAGGTCATATTTTGCAAATACAACAAAATGCACAGATCCTGGCTCAGTTAGATTGTTTGCTTGGCTTTATGAAATCTGCTTTGGAAAATCAATATCATCAACCCATTGTTGACGACTCCTTCCTTATTGATTTGAAAGAGGCCCGTCATCCTGTAATTGAAAAGCAA
>CAZNNX010000295.1:0-2083 GCA_964574485.1 uncultured Saprospiraceae bacterium
ACAAATCCAAAAATAGATTGAATCAGTATTGACTGGGTCAACATAAATAATATGGTTCCCAAGGTAGCTGCATATTTAGCTGCCCATCTGATCAATAACTGTGCAATACTCAATTCTCTTGTACTGATACTTGAAATTCTCAAACGAAAAATAAGTTTGGCTGGCGAAGCTGGATAAAATGCTTCGATCAAATTATATAAAACAGAAATAATGGAACTAAATGAAAGAAATACAAAGTAGAAGTCGAAATAATCGCCAAGTGCAGTACTGAGCTGATTGAGCACTTCCTCATTTCGACCGATTAGATCCAATCCTTTCTGAAAAAATAATTCATAATTTTTAGTTTGGTATACCATGTAAGCCAATAAAAAAGAAATAAAACTGGCAATGCAAATATCTGTAATAAAGCAAAGTGCCCGAATAGAAAATTTTTGTCTTTCAGCTGATTTCAACTGAAACTCTGGATTTTGATTTTCATTTTGACTCATAGATATGAAAAGCTTTTGATGTTACAATTTGAATAGGTTGATCTTCTATGAAACTACGAACAATGAGCTGTTGGCTCTTATCATCTTCAAATACTTCTTTCAAATTTTTTAGTTTACCTGCCGGAATATCAGATTCGATAAAAACATGCATCCATTCTTCAGAAGATTTTTGTTTCATTTTTTGGGAGATAATAGAAAACAATTCTGTTCTGTTCTGTAGACGAAGTAAATTGTCTTTAAAATAATTATCTATTTCAGAGGGATCCATTTCCAAAATAGTGGCAAATCGCAAAAATTGTTGATCATTCCCAATAGCCAATACTATAAATTCTTGATCCTTACAGGATACAATCTCCCCATATGGAGCGATATTAGGATGTAAGGTTCCCATTCTACCTGGTATTTCTCCTGCCATCAAATAATTTGAGGCTTGATTTACCAAAGAACTTAGGGCGGCATCATAAAGTGATACACAAACATAGTAACCGGTCTTTTCCCTCTCTCTCTTTAATAGAGCCAAAAGGATTCCCTCCTTCAACTGATGTGCAGCCAAAACATCTATCCAGGCTACAGGTAATTTGGCAGGAAGTTGATCCGGATATCCATTCATCCACATAAATCCGGTTTCTGCTTGTAAAACAACATCAAAAGCAGCCCTTTCAGAATCTTCCCCATATCCGCTGATGTTGGCGTGTATAATTGCAGGATTTAATTTTTTAACCTGTTCAAAACTCAATTGTAACTGTTCAGCCTTTTGTTTTCGAAAATTAGTGATGAGTATATCTGAGCTCGATATTAATTTTGATACAATTTCAAAATCTGCCGGATCCTTTAAATTCAGTTGTAAAATCTGCTTCCCCAAATTAACAGAGGCATAATAGGCAGAAATGGAATTATTTTTTTCTGCTTCCAGCTTCCAGTTTCTGGTGACATCACCACCCAGTATTTTATTTTCAACCTTGATTACCTCTGCTCCTAATTCTGCTAAGAACATCGCAACGGAGGGGCCTGCCAACACTGTTGAAAGATCCAGAACTTTAAGTTGATTCAGAGGTGATGTGATTTCCATTGCCATCTATTTTTTTTCCACAATAGGGACAGTAAAGATAAGCTTTTCCAAACTGTGACAAACAATTTATATTCTTTGTTTCGGAAGCATCGCTTTTCCTTCTTTTTTCTTCCAATTTTTCGATAAAAGCTGAGGACAAAATACCTGCCGGGAGCGCAACTATACCTATCCCCAACACAGCAATCAGTCCCGATAAAAATTTACCCCAAGCTGTAATCGGGTATACATCTCCATATCCTACCGTTGTTAGAGTAGCAATTGCCCACCAAAATGAAGATAAAATATTTGAAAAAACCTCAGGTTGCACCTCTCCCTCAACATACCACATTAAGGTGGAGGAAACCAACAATAAAATAAATGCTACAAACATGGTAACACCTAATTCCTCTTTTTTTTCAACAAAAACCTCAGAAACCAATCTTGTTGAGTGAACCAATTGTTTCATCTTAAACAATCGAAGCAACCTAGTAAATTTCAAAGCCCTGAGAAATCTTAAATCGATTTGAAGAAATTGAAAAAATAAGGG
>CAZNNX010000296.1:0-797 GCA_964574485.1 uncultured Saprospiraceae bacterium
TAAAATTGGGGTTATGTTGTTTGATTAAATATTTTTTTTGAATTTTTTTTTACCAATTAATTAACTCTGCTTTTCCAGACTTAGGTGATTTAGTCTTTGAAATATTCATATATAATAATTTAGATTAAAATTAAATATATAATAATTTTTTTATATCTTAATATAATAAATGAGTGAATATCCTCCACCTATTGAAATAGTTCCAATATTTAACCCATTGGACTATATTGACACAAATGATGTTGTAACAATTCAATATGCTGATGCAAATTATTTGAAATATCCTGTAGCACAGGGAAATGAAACGTTGAATAATACTAATGTTAATGGAACGCTAACTGTAAATTCAACAACTAATTTAAATTCTTCCGTCAACATTCCAAACAATGATATTTTTATAAGAAATATTCGCGTTGGATATGGAGCTGGAAATAATGACAGAAACACTATTGTTGGGATTAGTAGTGGTGGAAATAATACAACTGGAACTGATAATGTTTTCGTTGGGTCCCTCGCTGGAAATCAGAATACGACAGGTGGATCCAACGTTTTAATTGGATCATTCAGTGGTAGAAACTTAACAGTTGGTGGTTTGAATACTTTTTTAGGAAGAGATTCTGGAAATAACGCAGTTACATCTTTACGTAATGTATTTGTTGGAAGACAAGCGGGATATTTTAATACAGGTAATGAAAATGTGTTTATTGGAAGTGATGCTGATGCAGTAGGGAATATTAGTAATTCAGTAGCAATTGGTTATAATGTAAAAGCAACTGCGAATAACACAATAGTTTTAG
>CAZNNX010000296.1:807-1259 GCA_964574485.1 uncultured Saprospiraceae bacterium
ATTGAGTGGTGGGGCTGACCTCGGATCTAATACAAATTTAGTTTTCCCATCTGGGACTGGAATAATTAATCAATCAATCCCAATTGGAAGCACAACTCAAAATATTTTAAAAAGAGGTAGTATAGTAGTAGATAGTGGAAATGCTTCAAATGGATCGGCAATTTCCGGTTTAGAAATTTTTGAAAGTGGTAATGGAAAAGGATTCTACTTTTTCCCAAATATTGCAGGGGGTTTAATCTCTCCATTATGCAGAACTAATGATGCTGCTATGATTTCACGAGCAACACAGGGTGATAATAGTCTTTGTTTAACAAATTGGACTGGTGCTGGTTCAATTTGTAATGGATTACGAATTTCTACTGTTGGTAATACATCCGCAACAACTGGTGTTGCATCTTCTATTATTACGTGTGGGGTTAATAATAATAGATCTGAATTTGCAATGACTTATG
>CAZNNX010000296.1:1269-2041 GCA_964574485.1 uncultured Saprospiraceae bacterium
TTTGGTGAATCTACTGTAGGAACATTACATTTTATTGACATTTCAAATAACGGCATTCTAGGCCGGTATGAGTCAGATATTTACACCAATAGTGTTAGTATAAGTGGTGGTATTGTTGGTATGTATTACGACTGTGGAATTCCGAATGGTTATCATATATTTTCAGCTACTGACTCAAATAATAATGTTACAACACCAATATATTATGGTAGTGCATTGACTTCTGTGTCAAATACTTTCATTGTGAGGAATGCTACAACTCCTTCAAATAGGTTTGATATTAGCGTTGATACTAATCAAAATATTAATATACGAGGAGAAGTGCAACAGCCTCAACAAGCGCTAAAATTAATTTTAATGCGGATGCTGTAGCTGCAAATGGCGCAATTAGTAATTTAGCTGTTTTATCAATTAATCCTACTAATTTAGAAATGCGTAGACCAATACAATTCAATTACATTACAAACCCCAACAGTTTATTACAATTAGGTTATTTAGACACTTTAATATTTACCTCACTTAGTGTATCTACTGATTCAAATGTTAGAAATTATGGTAGATTTGATATAATAAACCCCGGCACTTATAATGTAGAAATATTATTTGGGTTAACTGCATCTGGATCACATAATTTAACGAATTGCGTTTTTGGGTGCGATGAAACTATTTCTCAATTCAGTTCAATTACAACTCCAACAAAATATACAGGTTCGTTAATAGTGTCATTGGCCCACAAGATTAAGAAAAATCCAAACGGAAGTCTTGCATCAAA
>CAZNNX010000297.1:0-1997 GCA_964574485.1 uncultured Saprospiraceae bacterium
AAGCCCCGGCAGCACCACTTAATGTACGGTAAAGATTACCATTCACATAACTACTTACGTTTCCTGGTTGCACTGCACCAACCGCCGAATTGTTCACATCCACACGGAATGCGCCCGTGTTGATCTTCCCTTGAGTCAAAATCAAAAGACCAGTAGTAGATTTAATAAACATATTCGTTAATAGATCAACACCCGGACCTGTATGGCTCATAGCAACATAATTTAAGTCTAATTGACTTGCACCCTGGTCGTAAGTTTGAGCTGCTGAACCAATGAATTCCAATCTTCCAACAGTACCTGTATTCGTATATGTTGTATTCCCATTATTATTCGTGAAGTTGCCCCCAACTTTAATGGTTCTTGAATTCGAATTAAAAATACTTGTTCCGTTCGCTGTTAAGAAGTTCCCGTTCATGTCTATATTGTTCGCGGCAACAACGGATCCTGTAGCTTTGTTTACTGTAAAATGATGGAAAGCATCCGCTCCGGTGAAAGCTCCTGTAATTGTTTGAACTCCTGTTCCAACGAATACTACAGTAGATCCCGGCTGACAAACCAAATTTCCATTATTTGTGAAATTACCACATACATTTAAGGTTGCACCAGTCTGAATTGTCAATGTTGCACCCGCATTGATGGTAATATCGCGAACATTGTAGGTACCCGGGGTTAAAACCGGTTGAAAGGATGATGCCGTAGTCACAATGGCATTCAACCCACAAGTTGGCGTTCCACATCCTCCCCAATTGCTAGGATTCGTCACTGCCGTAGAATTCGCTCCACCGGTCCAAATAACTGTTGTTGTAGGAGCGTAAACAATTGGTGTTGCAGCAGGGAATTGCAAAGAGAACCCGGAAGTAGAATTCGAGAAGTTTTGAATTACCAACATGTATTGTTCACCAGCTGCTACTGCAGGACCAACTTCGTAAGCCCCGTCAAAACCTGTTCCATAAGCACCGGGTGCGTTTCCTGATGCAGAACATCCAGTAACACCTAAAAAGCTAAAGTTACAAGCTGCTGCTGAATTACCTCCGGAACTCATAATTGTAGCACAATCAGTAGCGCCGGAACCGGAAACTTTCCAAAGTACCCAGTCGTAATCCGTTTCATCACCAGAAGTGGTGTAAGAAGCATTTACTTGTCCGGTAATTGGATTTGGATTTCCATAATCATTTGGCACAATATCAAAAGTCAACGTTCCCGCTGCTCCAATTTGAATGTTATACCAAACGGAGTTAGCTTCCCCACTTGTACAGTTATTTGCTCCGGAATGATCACATTGTCCTCCAATAGATTGATAACCCGGATTACCGATTGTCATTGTTTGATTACATACCGGGAATGACACACTGCAATCTTGGCCCAATACTAAAGGAAAAGTTGAAGAACCATCGATCGCTAAAACCTCAAAATCTCCTGTTTGATTCATCACACCATCCACTGCTATGTAATAGGTAGCACCGGCAGTCAAGCCTGTTAAACTTAGTTCTGAATTCAGAGGTGTATACGACCCACACACAGGCGCATCATTATTACACGCCACAAAGGTCATTCCTGCACCACAAGCACCCGAGTAAACAGCAATTTGCGTGTTCTGTAAGATCGTTCCGGATGACAATAATACCGTTCTGATTTTCAATGTTCCTGAAGCAGGTGCAATAACCCGGTACCAAACGGTGTTGATCGTTCCATTCGACCAACATGCCGGTGCTGCAGGCTCAGATGCCCCGTCAGCACAACTGTTTGTTCCGGAAGCAGACACACCCAAAGTTAAAGGCGTTGCATTACAAGGTAAATTATTGGTAGGAACAGATCCCGTAAATGCTACCAAAGTACTGGCACCATTTGCACTTAAGCCACTATTGGTACACAATGTAACCAAACGGTAGTAGGTATTGGCGGCATTCGTTGCCACATAAGTTGTACTGGTTGCCCCCGCAATGTTTGTCCAGGTAACATTATCCGGTGAAGATTGCCACTGATAAGCAATTCCACAA
>CAZNNX010000298.1:0-1995 GCA_964574485.1 uncultured Saprospiraceae bacterium
CAGGCTTATCTAACAAACGGGTGTTGTATATGTCGGATTTTATCAGGTTTATAAAAAAGTTAGCTGCAACCCTAAAATACAAGACACCAGTGACAAAAAGTATTAAATTACGAAATGCTTAGAAAAACATATAATAAGAACTACTTAGCTCAAATAATATTTTTGACAATATTACTTTGTACATTAAACACTTCTTGTGAAAAAGATGACAATATTAAGGTTGACAAAATACTTAATATTGACTTTAGTGGTCAAGTTAATAAAATCGAAACATTAGGCTATTACTCTCTTAGTGATGCTGTTACATTTTTGCAGCTTGCAAACATCCCTAATAAAACAGAAACAACCAATGGATTTTACCTGTATAGGATAACTTATAAGACAAAGAATTATAATAACAATGATCTTTGGGTTTCTGGTTTGATAGCGATACCTGACTGCAAAGAGATTAAGGGATTAGTTAGCTATCAACATGGTACAATTGCGGACAGAAATTATGCTCCCTCTAAGCCATCTCCAGACGAGGGAATTGGTATAGCCTCCGTATTTGCTGGAAATGGATATATTTTATTGGCTCCCGACTATATCGGGCTTGGGATTTCAACCGAAGTACCAACTTATTTGCATAACTCAAGTACTGTAAATGCGGCTATCGATTTTATTGAAATTGGGGCAGTTGTACTAAATAATTTCACGTCAGGCAAAAATTCTAATCTATACCTGGTTGGGTATTCGCAAGGTGGATCTGCAACAGCTGGAATACATAGGGAATTAGAAATCAATAATCCAACAGGATTAATATTGAAAGGTTCCGCATGCGTTGCAGGAGCTTTTAATTTGAAAGATATTTCTTTACATTATGCAATCGAAAACAAATCAACTTTTTATTTAGGCTATGTTGCAAATTCTTATGCTAAGATATATAATCAAAGCCTCAGTACTATCATTAAAAATGAATATGTTGATCTCATCCCAACTTTATTTGATGGTTCAAAAACAGCTGAATATATTTTAAATGCTTTGCCAACCGAACCAGATGAACTTTATACTCAAAGCATGCTTGATGACATAAATAACGGTAACATCAATTGGTTTACCACTGCACTTGGTCAAAATGAAACATATATGTGGAAACCAAATACAAAAATCCGACTGTTTTATGGTTCGAAAGATAAAGACGTATCTCCTCAAGATGCAATTTCAGCATATAATTACATGATAAATATCGGTGGTAATGTTGAGATAATTAATACTGGTGATTTTGACCATGTAGGAAGCTTATTAAATTCATTACCTGAAATTCAAAAATGGTTTAACAATACAAAATAATACACATGATGAAGAACTACATCACTTTAATAACCCTATTGGCAAGTATATTTATTTCAAATGCACAGGATATTACAAAGAACGGAACCCCAAATGAAAAAAAATATGGTTTTAGTTTAGGCTATTTTGGATATCGATTTAACAACATTGGTTTTCAAATTGGCGTTGAAAAATATTTAGCATCAACAAATAATTTTAATGTTTTAGGAGGAATAAATATCCTTTATTATCATCAAAGGGATATACAATCTGCTATTGCAATGAACGCCCGAATTGGACAAAGATATACTACAGGATTTGGTTTGTTTTTAGAAAGTTATTTGGGAATTGGTGTACAACAAACCTTTTATGTCAACAAAACTTTTGACTATAATTCAGGTCAGTCTACGATAACTGAAACTAAAATGAGTAAGACTGGAATTATCCCAAATATATCATTAGGCTTAGGATATGACTTCAGTAAAAAGACAAAAATCCCACTTAAGTTTTATTTACGACCTTCATTTTACTGGTTGTATCCTGACAGAAACTTGGTTTTTCAAAGTTCTTACGCTATTGAAACGGGACTAATATACGTACCGACATTTAAGAAAAAACAAAAGAAGGGCAGCAGCTAACAGCGTTTAAGCAATATTGCCTTGCCGCAGGCGCAACACAAGGCAACAT
>CAZNNX010000299.1:0-1961 GCA_964574485.1 uncultured Saprospiraceae bacterium
TAGATTAACGAATAATTCCAAAACGTTGAATGAATCTGGACCTAAGATTTTTACACAAGAATTTGGAGGGTATGATGATGCTAATTTTCTAAAAATAGCTTGGAAAATGTCTATTGAAGATTTAAAGGCTTTATTAGAAGAAACTTTATCTAATTTAAAATGGATTAAAAACGTAGGACCCAAAGGAAAGATAATGGGTACTTTTACTAGAAGGGATATTCAATTATTAAACTCTAGAATTAAGTTCTTACAAGAAATAATAAAATCCAAAACCACAAACCCAGAATATATTCCAGATCATTATAAATAAAACTCAAATTAAAATATTTTTAAATTAGGCTTGGATTCCCAAGCCTTTTTTCGTATCTTTAGTTATAATTAAAAAACAGAGGTTATGTGTTGTGATGGATGGTATCCTGAAGCAGGAGAAGAAGTAAACGGTGTCTGCCCCGATTGCGGTGGAGATACTATTGACGGTAGTGCACCTTACGGGTGCTACTACTCCCCAGTTGTATGCGAAACTTGTGGTGATAGACCGTGTGATGAATCTTGTTAATATTGAAGTGAAATGAAAACAATTATACTATTTACAGTTTCGCTAGCCCTGTTAGCTGGCTGCACATCAGAGTTTACAGAATGCTCAGATACAAGTGAAGTTATTGAACTAAGACAGCTCGTACACACGACAGAAATTGAAAAAAATTCAAGCGGTCAATTCTTTTTTGTAATAGCATCTTACAGCTCATCAGAAAAAAAGCAGGATGTAGTTAAGATGTTCGGTAATGTTGACGGAGGTTATCGTCTTATAGAGGCACCATTATCAAGAATTAAACTGTTTTTAGATGATTCTATTAAAACACCGTATATGGTTCTTAAGCTTGACGGTTGTTACTCTCAAAGGTCAGCAGATTACTTTATTGACAATGGCAAATACTTAATAGATTATTATGAGATACATTGTAGTGAAGAACTTCTACCAGAACGCCTTATCCCAATAGCCCTTTAACACCAAAGAGAAATGAGTGATAAACCACAATTAGAATCAGCAAGTTTCAAATTTACCCAATTGGGAAACTGCAATGGAAGCGCAGGTGATTACGAATCATTAACTGTTGATTTTGAGAGCAGTTTGGGTCTGGACACTGACGAGGATGGTTATTTTGTTTTAAGAACAGAAGGGTGGTCAATAGATGGAGTGCAAGATTTAGAAGAGTTGTTTAATAGAATTAGAACGATAGTTAACACCAAAGAGAAATGACATCTTTTAGAAAATTTAAAAAGTCTCATAAAGTAAAATACTATCTCGGAAAAGATAGTGTCGGAAATAAACTATATGCTGCTGATGAAGTAGAGCTTTCTATGCCGTTCGAAACAACAACCACTTGGAAAAGTAGAATTCATTGGAACGCTATTGACGGTGCATTTGTAGATGCACACCCATCTCATATAAAAATGGGTTTAAGTGTTGATAGAGCACTAAGAGGAATTCTCAGAGATGGAAAAGTTGTTAAAACAAAACAATTCTATAGCCTTTAACACCAAAGAGAAATGACAGTACAAGAATTGATTAGCACACTTGAAAATCTACCAAAAAACAAGATTGTAGTATTAACTGAACCCGATGGAATTGGATGGGACAACATAGGACAAGTGATTGAAGATGGTAGCACGGTAAAAATCACAATGGACGGAAATCATCCATTTGAAGACTAACCTTTAACACCAAAGAGAAATGAGTAAACTCAAACAAACTAAAATCCCAATGACATTAGAAGATAATGTTATGAAGGTTGCTCTGGAACAAGGTGTGATTGAAAACGAATTCAATTGGAAATTAGTTCGTGAACGAGACGGACTAATCAATCAATCTAAAGAAGTAATGTGGGTTGAATGGAATGAAGAAGGCCGTTTTAAAGCAAGACACGATGAACCTGCCATTGGACGTTCTCTGATTATGTCTC
>CAZNNX010000300.1:0-1877 GCA_964574485.1 uncultured Saprospiraceae bacterium
ATTTTCCTGGCAACTGATACGAAAACCACGGTGGAGAGATTTCGTGCACGATATCAAGATCGTCTTCTAACCTATGATGCTCAGCGGGCAGATGAAGGTAATAGCCCGCATTTGCAGTTTGGTGGTGCTGAACTGGGAGAACAAGTCCTGATTGAGGCTGTAATCCTATCTAAAACATCTTTTCTCATCCATGGCATTTCTAATGTTGCCTTTGCTGCTCTCTGTTTTAACCCTGATCTTTCTCATCTTAATGTCTATTCAAAGCATGGCAAATTTGGAGCAATAAAGATTCGTTTGAATCAAAAGCTGAGTCGGGCAAAAGAAAAACTTAAGCGCCGCCTAAATTTTGTCGTAAAGAAGTGAGCTAAATTATGGATTTATATCTGCTCAACTACGCCGATGATCGCTTTGGACATAAGGGAGGAAGATTTCTGACCAATCAGGCCAAGCTCAATGAGTCAGCCCGAAAACAAGGGGTAGAAAAGATTGTTTCATGGACATGGCCACAGTTACAAGACACTCAATTCTATCAAGAAAATAAGTCATATCTAGATAGAAGTCGATTTGAAAATGGTGCTGTCTGGAAGCCTTTTATTGTTCAGCAATTACTTAATCAGATACAGACTGGGGATATCATCCTCTATTATGATTGCGGCGCTTATACCATTAATAGACCTGCAAAAATTCTCACTGATCTATGTATTCGGAATGGGGGAACTTTGTTTCATGAGTGGGGAGAAAAAAACTTTAAGTATACTAAGAGAGACGCCTTTGTCTATATGGACTGTGATACCCCTAAATATCACAACGCCATTGCTCTCCAGAATACTTGGTTCCTTCTCCAAAAAAGTGATTTTACCGAGAATTTTATAAATGAATGGTTGCAGTATAACCTTGATGAACGTATTGCCTCATACGTAAAGCCCAACACATGCGGCCTTCCTGATCTTCTTGGATTTGTCGAGAATCGAGGAGACCAATCAATTTTTACTAACTTAGCCATTAAGTACGGGATACGAAGTTTCAGAGGAGCTGGAGGAATTCAAAATCGACATATCGATCAGTTTATTGATTCTCTGTCTTGGCAATCTCAAGCTAAATTTTTCATTTCAACTGCTAAGTCACATACAAAATCTTGGTTAAAAGCAAGTGTTTATCAGATACGTTCAAAAGGTAAACCTCTGAAGTTTAAAATTCAAAGTATATCCTTTGAACTTTATCCTTACGGAGGATCAACTAGACAACTCTGGAGCGGTGATTCATCTAAAGAATTACTCCTGAATTGCCTTTTATCCTTACAGAAAAGTGATCTTGAAGTTGTCGAAGTTGGGGCTAATGTTGGAGTCACTACAGTTCCGCTAGCTAAAAAACTTCGTCAAGGTAAAATTTATGCTATCGAGGCCGACCCAGATCTCTGTCAACACTTGCAGGATAACTTAAATCTCAATGACTGTCTGGATCGTGTTACCATAGTGCCAGTAGCCGCCTCAAATACTGACGGTGAAAAAGTCTTGCAGATTAATGATATTTGGAGCGATACCTTCAATACTATTGGTAAGCCCACTGATGCAAATTGTCGGATCGTTAGCCTTAAAAAAGTACCTGTCATAACGTTAACTAGCGTTATAGAAAAGGGTATAGACCAAAGGAATCTTTCAAGGCTAGATCTTATGTTGATTGATGCATCTGGGGCAGAACTGCCTATTTTACAAGGTTCAGATAGCATCCTTGCTTGCGAATCATCGCCAATGGTGGTTTATAATTGCCTGCATAGAGCATGTTTAGGATTTGGATATCAACCCTACGAGATTCAAGAACTTATGCGTGCCAAGGGATACCGCTTATTTAAGCTAGGGAATAAACTACAACTCTTGGAG
>CAZNNX010000301.1:0-1821 GCA_964574485.1 uncultured Saprospiraceae bacterium
GTTGAGCTGATTGAACCACTTCTGCGGCTTGAATGGTAAAGTTGTTTAAATTCATGTGATAAGATTTACATTGCAACCACAAATAATTAACCATAGAAGAAATCAGGAAATTATGGCAGCAAATAATTACAAAATATGTCTAAAATTCAGTCTGGGATTGATTTTCATGCTATTCTTGCAGTCCAGTTTAGCCCAACCTGATTTTAGTCAGCTCGAAAGAACCCTCAAACAAAATGACAAAATACTTGGTAAAGACCATGTAGTAGTTGTTCAAAAAGAAGGAAAAAACATTTTTCTGCGTGAGTCAGAAGACTTTAAATTAAAATCTGCTGCACCTATTGGCAACAGCAGTAAATGGCTGACTGCCGCCCTTACAATGATTTTTGTTGATGAAGGAAAACTAAATTTAGACGACCCTGTAAATAAATATGTGCCTGTGTTTGGGAAGTACATGAAAGGTTACATTACTATCAGGCATTGTCTTTCACAAACAACTGGTCTGGATACGGATGCAACAGGAATTGTGAAGTTTACACAAAAAAGTAAGTTCAATACGCTTGAAGAAGAGATGGAATTCTTCGCATCAAAAAAATTGATAGTTGATAACCCAGGCGAAGCTTTTTCGGATGGAAGTGTAGGTATGAATATGTTGGGCAGGGTGATTGAAGTAATTACAAAAAAAACTTTTGACCGAGTCGCTCAAGAAAAATTATTCAGACCATTGGGTATGAAGTCGGCCTCTTTTTACGATGAAGGAGGTAAAGCACCCAACCCTTCATCTGGTGCAAGCTGTTCAGCATTTGATTATTTGAACTTTTTACAAATGATCATGAACAAGGGTATGTTCAATGGTAAAAAAATATTATCGGAGTCTGCTGTGAACTATTTACTTCAACATCAATTTCCAGAAGCCCGTATCAGATATAACCCAGAATTAACGAAAGGTTGGAATTATGCAGGAGGTAGTTGGATTGAAGAAGATAACGGAAATACCTTTAGTAATATTTACTCAGGAGCATCTGCACAAGGTGTTTGGCCCTGGATTGATTTGAAAAGAAAATACATCGCCATTGTGCTACCATCATCTCCACTAAATATTCAGAAAAGGGATTTATTTGTACAAATTCGATCTGGAGTTGAAGTTGCATTAGATTAATTGTCAACTCATGTTAAATCTATCTGATCACCATACAAAGATTGTAAAAGATATTGCACAGTCGATGGGATTTGACTCCTGCGGTATCGCAGAAGCCAGAAGATTAGATGACGATGCCAGGCGTTTGGAGAACTGGTTAAATAAGGGTTTTCATGGTGAAATGAAATACATGGAAAATCATTTTGACATGAGGGTTGATCCAAAAATATTAGTGCCAGGTGCAAAATCTGTGATCACACTCTTGTACAATTATTTTCCTGATCAAGAACAAGCCCCACAGTTACCAAAAGTTGCAAAATATGCATATGGCAAAGACTATCACCTTGTGATCAGAGAAAAACTAACTGAATTTTTAAACAAAATCAGAGAAAGAATTGGACAGATAGAAGGAAGAGGATTTGTTGATTCAGCACCAGTATTAGAAAGAGCTTGGGCAGTACAAAGTGGTTTAGGATGGGTTGGCAAAAATGGCAATCTGATTAACAAAAAAAAGGGATCATTCTTTTTTATTGCCACACTGATTACAGATCTCCAACTCAAATCTGATGTACCCTATGTGCAGGATTTCTGTGGAACTTGTAACAGGTGCATTGAGGCTTGTCCCACTCATGCCATTCTTCCCAACAAAGAAATTGAGGCCAGTCAATGTATTTCTTATTTCACAA
>CAZNNX010000302.1:0-1812 GCA_964574485.1 uncultured Saprospiraceae bacterium
AAGAAGTATAGTTTGTATTAACCGTAGGAGTGAGAAAGTCGAATAAAGCTTCCCGACAAATTTCACGTTTGACTACATAAATTATAGTAAAATGGCAAAAGAAGTCGCAGCGCTAATTAAGCTGCAAATTAAAGGAGGAGCTGCCAATCCTTCGCCTCCAATTGGACCTGCATTAGGTGCTAAAGGGGTGAATATCATGGAGTTCTGTAAGCAATTTAATGCAAGAACTCAAGATAAGCAAGGAAAGGTTGTTCCGGTAGTTATTACAGTTTATGGTGACAAATCATTTGATTTTATTCTTAAAACACCACCAGCAGCAGTTCAAATCGTAGAGCAAACCAAAATTAAGAAAGGTTCTTCTGAGCCTAACCGAGTTAAGGTTGGAACTATGACATGGGATCAAGTTCGGGTGATTGCAGAGGATAAATTACCTGATTTAAATTGCTTTACGGTAGACTCAGCTATGAAAATGGTTGCAGGCACCGCTAGAAGTATGGGTGTCACTGTAAAAGGGGGTGAGGCTCCTAAATCTAAATAATTTGTATTATGAAAAGGATAACAAAAAAACGCAAAGAGATTTTAGCGAAATTTGATTTCACTAAATCTTATTCCTTAGTTGATGCATGTAATTTAGTTAAGGAAGTTTCATCAACTCGATTTGATGCTTCGGTTGATATTGCTGTTCGTCTGGGTGTAGATCCACGTAAAGCTAACCAGATGGTTAGAGGTACTGTGGCGCTTCCACATGGAACAGGTAAAGATGTTCGTGTCCTTGTACTTTGTACACCGGACAAAGAAGCGGAAGCGAAAGCTGCAGGTGCTGATCACGTTGGACTTGACGATTATATTGAAAAGATCAAAGGTGGTTGGACTGACATCGATGTAATTATTACAATGCCATCTGTTATGGGTAAAGTAGGTGCTTTGGGTCGCGTTTTGGGACCAAGAGGATTAATGCCTAATCCAAAAACAGGTACTGTAACAATGGAAATTGGTAAAGCAGTTGGTGAGGTTAAAGCTGGTAAAATTGATTTTCGTGTTGATAAGTATGGAATTGTTCATGCAGGAATTGGTAAAACAAGTTTTGCGGGAGAACAAATTCGTGACAACGCAAATGAAATAATTCAAACTTTAATCAAAATGAAGCCTTCAGCAGCTAAAGGGACTTACATAAAGAGTATTTACCTTTCAGCAACCATGAGTCCAGGAATTCAAATTGATTCTAAATCTGTCACTGCATAAAACTAGAAAAAATGACAAGAGAAGAAAAATCAAAATACATAGATGACTTAGCAGCAGAAATTAATGCTTCAAGTGTATTCTATATTGCAGATACGGCAGAATTAACTGTGGATACCATAAATGCTATTCGTCGCAGATGCTTTCAAAGCAACATTCGATTGAGAGTTGTGAAGAATGCTTTGCTAGAAAAAGCTATGGATCGAGTTGAAGGGAAAAATTTAGAGGAATTGAAACAAACATTGAAAGGAGGTACTTCGATCATGTTTAGTGAGGTTGGAAATGCCCCAGCTCGATTAATTCAAGAATTTCGTAAGAAAAGTGACAAACCTCTTCTGAAAGGAGCTTATATTGATGAGGCTATCTTCATTGGTGATGCTCAATTGGCGACTTTAGAGTCACTTAAGAGTAAGGAAGAACTTGTTGGTGAAATTATTGGAATACTACAAAGTCCTGCTAAAAATGTTATTTCAGGTCTTAAAGGAGCTGGCTCTAAAATTGCCGGAATCCTTAAAACTTTAGAAGAAAAATAATTTATTGTTAAACGTTTTAAAAATCAAATAAAAATGGCTG
>CAZNNX010000303.1:0-1792 GCA_964574485.1 uncultured Saprospiraceae bacterium
CGAAGCAAGGTCTTTTGCAACTGATTCCTGGTTTGAAGACCCCCATTCAAGTTATACCCAATGGATTTGATGTGGATTTTTGGAAGGACTTGGGATTGAGACGGGTGAAGCATAGCTTTATTTCAGTGGCTACGAGTACCTCCACTCCTGCCCGTGCACGGGTTAAGGGATACGATTTGATTGAGCAATTGGCTGCCAGTAATCCGGAATGGAACTTTACCTTGGTGGGAGACTCCAACTACAACCCTCAATCACCCAATATTCAGGTTCTGGGAAAAGAAACCCCAGCCTCCTTGGTGCAGCGCTACAATACCCATGAATTCTACTTGCAACTTTCTAGTTCGGAGGGCTTCCCCAATGCCTTGGGTGAGGCCATGGCATGCGGCTGTGTGCCCATTGGATCTGCGGTAGGTGCCATTCCAGAGATTATTGGAGATACCGGGTTGCTCCTTAAGAGAAAAGAGTTGGGCTCCTTGCAACAGTTGATTCAAGATTGGATGGTTGGAAAAACCCAGCTAACCTCTCCCCGAGCGCGTATCGAGCGCCACTTCACCTACGAACATCGCCGGCAGTTGTTCCTTCAAGCACTTTCGTTGAAGGAATAGTGGTAGCTTCCTAAAAAAAACAGCGGAGAAGTATCCTCCTCCGCTGCATTCAAAAGTTTTTCACTTTTCATTCTTGCCAAAGGCAATCAAATTCAATCAAACAATTGATTTCGATCCAATCCTTTGATTGAGTTTTTCATTTCCTTCCGGTAATAAAGAAAATGAACGAATAGCCCAATCCCCCAGAAAACAAGCGTATAGTTCAAACTACTAATTGATTCGTATTTTGACAAAAGACCTAAAAAATAAAATCCATAGGACACTAAGAAAAACACAACGAAGTTGGAAAGGTGGTATGTAAATGACATATTCACAGGTAAGTCATTCCATTGCTTTAATCCAAAAAACCGACCAGTTTGATGCATGATGAGGAAGAAAATGACAGGTGCTAAAATAGCTCCAATCCAAAACTCGTTTTCAAGAACATAAGAAAGGGAAAATCGGAACAGGATATTCCACAAGGCAATTACTCCAATAAATCGAAGTAGAATTGAGTTTGTTAAAATTTTCATGATTTAGGATTTTAAAAGATTAGAAATTTTAGAAGAATGCAACAATAGAATATTCCTTTCGATGAATTTCTCCAAAAGCTGCTCTCCTGAACTAGTCAGGCGATAGTATTTGCGTTCTGGGCCAGAGGCGCCAGGCTTAAGTACAAACTCCACAATGTCTAAATGCTGGAATTTTCTTAGGCTGCGGTACAAACTTTGTTCATCATAAGAAATGGTTTGTTCGGAAAATTCTTGAATGAAGGATCTAATTTCATCCACATATTTTTCCCCATGCTTTAAGGCAATAAACATCCAAAACGTGAGTTGTCCCTTTTTGTAGGTCTCTTCCCAAATAGATAACAGTTCTTCTACCATATTGTTAGTATTATACTATTGATATAATACAAAGATAGATTGAAATTTTTCTTTTCCTAGTTTTTTTTTTAAAAAATAAAAACGGCTATACTGAGTCAGTATAGCCGTTCGTAATCCAAACGTTCTGAATTCCCACCTACAACCTAAACCGAAGCACTGGGGTTAATTCAAAACTCTCGAAGGACTCAGAGTAGCCCTGCGTGTAGAATAGACGCGTGCGTAAGCCAATTTGAAAGTTTTCGCGAAGGGAGTGGTAGTATTCAAGGCCAGCAAAAATCCCAAAATCAATTACTACAACTTCATCACTTAATGTGACTATAG
>CAZNNX010000304.1:0-319 GCA_964574485.1 uncultured Saprospiraceae bacterium
ATGCTTCAAAGATGACCGGGGAGCTTACCCTGACTGTCGCGAACGCTAACCTAAAGGTAACTGGTGGCAGTGCAAATGATGTTTTCGTTTTTGCAGGCAACTTGGGTAGCGACGACACAGTCGATGGCGGCGCTGGGACAGACACTATTTCAGTCAGCGCACCGGCCACTTCTGCAGCTACGCTAACCTCTATTGAAACTGTTCGAGTTGTTGCTGATGCTGCAGCATCTGACTATGATCTAGATCAGTATGTGGGTATTGCAACCGTTGATCTGCGGGACACTGATGCGACAAACGCAATCACTGTTTCGAACATTAG
>CAZNNX010000304.1:329-1774 GCA_964574485.1 uncultured Saprospiraceae bacterium
TAGGCCTAGTCAAAACATCTCGATTCATAGCACTCACGTAGATTCTGTTACCGGTACCCTCAAGACGAACACCACAACAGATACTCTGGGTCTATCACTAGGTGGTGCGACTTTAGGCGCTGGTGAGGCTTTGACCTTCAACCAGCATGAGACAGTCAATATCACTTCCAATAAGAGCACTGCTGGAGCAGATAATGCCATTTTGACTTTGAATGCGACAGCAGCCACGACGATTAGAGTTACTGGGGCTGCCGATCTTGCAATCGCAACCAATGTCGATACAGATACTGGCTCAAATTTTGATGCCTCCGGGATGACTGGTGCGTTGACTGTGGTATTCGGTGCAGCCGAGGGCAATCAAAGGGTAACTGGAGGATCGGCTAATGATTCCGTTCAGCTAGTCGCCTCTGGGTTTGATCAGCTGGATACCGTGAATGGTGGATTAGGCACCGACACTTTGTATCTCTCCGGGACTGGAACAGTGCAGAGCACGGCATGGGCGAATGTTTCTGGAGTCGAAAACATTCGGACGACAGATGGGGCAACTTTAAATCTGTCGAACGCGATTGTTGATCAGTCTCCGACGGGTACGCTGACACTATCTGGTCGTACGATAGCGTCATCAACTGCTCTTGCTACAACAACCGATGCCTCGGCAGTAACCAGTACAGTGAAAGGCACAATTCGTTTCTCAGCCTCTAACGCGACGACCGCTGTAGCAGACGCCTTCACTTTAGGTGCAGGTGCTCATAACCTGACCTTAGGTGCTGGTACTGACCAAGTCAACGTAACCGGTACAAATGTCGTAAGTGATAACGACACAATTGTTGGCGGTGCTGGTACTGATACATTGGCTATTACATCCGTCGCTACGGTCAACTCTCACGATCTAAAAAATGTTTCTGAAATTGAGGCAATTTCATTTAATCACACACCAACCAGCGCAGTTACGCTGGTTCTCTATGATGATAATTTTGCTGCCTCGACGAGCAATGGTATTACTATCAACGGAAATAATGCGACTGTCGGATATTTTGTCGATGGTCGTGGAATTTCTTCATCTACCAAGGCTATTTCGATAACCGCCACAGACATGGACGGCGCGGATACTGTCTTTGGTGGTGCGGGTAACGATAGCTTGCTTGGTGCTGACGGAGCAGATCAGCTTAGTGGGGGTGCAGGCTCGGACGCTCTAATTGGTGGAGCGGGTGCGGATACTCTGACCGGAGGTACAGGGGTCGACGTATTCCAGATTACGGGTGCAATTACAGATGTCGACAACGGGATATCTGACTTTACGGTTGGTGCCGGTGGTGATCGCCTCGACCTAGCCTGCTGCGCCCGCCGGGGCTCTGGTGCGCGCTGGTGATCCTCGCCACCGAATTCATCCGCTCCCGCGCCGCGCTGACCCGCGAACTGGGATTCCTCACGGAATGGCTCCTCGT
>CAZNNX010000305.1:0-1764 GCA_964574485.1 uncultured Saprospiraceae bacterium
TTTTTAATAAGTCTTTTACTTTATTATAAATACTGCTATGTACAATGAGTCTGCGTGTGGTAGTACATCTTTGTCCGGCTGTTCCTACTGCGCCAAAAACAGCTGCTGTAAGCATGATTTTCATATCTGCGTTGGGACTTACGATGATGGCATTATTTCCTCCCAGTTCCAATAAGCTTCTTCCGAATCTTCCAGCTACTGTTTGTCCAACAATTTTACCCATTCGTGTAGAACCTGTGGCAGAAATCAGAGGAATTCTATGATCTTCACTTAACCAGGAGCCAACGGTAGCATCACCGCTGATGATACAGGACAGACCTTCGGGAAGTTGATTGCGTTGTATTACTTTAGTAAAGATATTCTGACAGGCAATAGCACACAAAGGAGCCTTTTCGCTGGCTTTCCAAATACAAACATCGCCGCAAACCCAAGCTATGGCTGCATTCCAAGACCAAACCGCCACTGGAAAGTTAAAGGCTGAAATAATACCAACAATACCTAATGGGTGCCATTGTTCATACATTCTGTGCTCTGGCCTTTCGGAGTGCATACTTAATCCATACAATTGGCGGGAAAGCCCAACAGCAAAGTCACAAATATCAATCATTTCCTGAACTTCCCCCCAGCCTTCTTGCAAGCTTTTACCCATTTCATAGGAAACCAATCGACCTAATTCATCTTTTACCAATCTTAATTCCTCTCCAAATTGTCTTACAATTTCACCTCTTTTGGGGGCGGGGACTGTTCTCCAGTAACTAAATGCAGTTTGAGCTTTTTCAACTAAACTTTGGTATTCAGATGCTGTTGTTGTTGTTACCTTTCCAATTAACAGTCCATCTACGGGAGAAAAGGAAGAAATGAGCTGATTTGTATTTGTTGCGGTAAATTCTAATCCGGTAGAAGTGCCGTAGTTGATTTCTTTTAACCCTAATTTTTGGAGAACATCTTGAATTAACATATTTTTATTTTTTTTAATTTTTTGATGTGTAAAGTTAATAAAATTCGTCTTATTCCTGTGAGCCTTTTCATGATCTAGTAAACCAAGAAATTAATTTACTTTTATCCAGATGAAACCAGTTGCCATAAAACTCAATGAAAAATTGTTTTTGAGAGATCCTCAAGAAACGAAGTTGGGACGAAAAATAATTTCCCATGGAATTGAAGAGATTGATCACTTGGGTTTTGAAAAATTCACATTTAAAAAACTTTCCACGGCTATTGGAAGTACGGAAGCATCTATTTACAGATATTTCGAAAATAAGCACAAGTTTTTGTTATATCTTGTTTCCTGGTACTGGGAATCAATCCGTTGTCAGATAATTGATAGAATACGAGGAGTTGATGCTCCTGCTCAAAAGCTTAGGTTGTCTATACAGATGATAACAGAGGCATCTCAGTTAAATACGGAGATTGATTTTGTTAATGAGCAGATTTTACATCGTATTGTAGTTTCAGAGGCCATCAAAGCCTATCATTCCAAAGAGGTTGACGCTGAAAACAGAGAGGGTCTTTTCGCAAATTATAAATCCCTGGTACGGCTCATATCAGAAATCATCCGTGAGATTGAACCGCAGTTTCCTTACCCGCATACACTCGCTGCTTCTGTAATTGAAATGGCTAATGAAAACATTTATTATGCAGAACATTTACCTTCTCTTACCGATTTGAAAATCAAGGAGGGAAGTTTGCATGATATTCAGAAAATGCTTGAATTTTTCGCTTTTAAGATGTTGAATTTAGATCATTTGTTGGATGAAAAAAATT
>CAZNNX010000306.1:0-1753 GCA_964574485.1 uncultured Saprospiraceae bacterium
AAACCAAAGCAATCGAGATCCACTTACGATTCATGGTTTGAAGTATTCCAGAGAGCTTTGATTAAATCTCTAATTATTTACAGTTTTACCCTTCCGTATAACCGGGCGGACACTGAGAACCCTTGAAGGTTCGGGTTTGATTTGGCCTGAAACAGATAATGGTTTCACTACTGCCTGGCTTGGATGTGGCTGCTGGATTCGGATTCTTATTGTTTGCCGGTTTTTTGGCTGGTGCGGGGACCGCTAAGGTTGCATTTAATGGCTTGGACTCACCTTTGGCATTTGCTAAATAGATAGTCACTGGAAACTTCTTACCTGCCATAGAGTTCTTTATAGGTACCTCCAAAACAACTTTAGAGCCCACAACCTCTCCTTCGATTGCAGAGCTCTTATTTATTCCCAGAGATTTACCGAATAGATATGCGTTAGTTGCTTCAGCACCTGCTTTGGATGGTGCTGTTAAAGTAATTACGGCTGTGTTTCCTACAAAGCGCGACTTAAAGTTTGTTGGAGCTTGTGGTACTGACTTTATCTCTGGTTTTAACGTAGGAGCTTGATAGATCTCGGAGTTTGATTCACTTCTTACTCCGTCTTTCTCAGAGACAACTTCTAACGGAATTAATGTGCCCGCCAATAATTTATCAAATTCGAGGCTCCAGGTTGCTGTGCTTCCGGAGATGTTTCCGGCTAACGGAGCTGAACTCGTGGATCCTAACTTTGGCGCAACCAAATAAACCTTGTCAGGTCGATTAGTTCCAGAGCCAATATTAACCGTGATGTTGATCCGATTATCAATAAAATTTACGCCAGAAAAAATCGGCTTATCAGGTCTCGGCTTGGTGATTGATCCACCAGAAGTCTGGGTTGGCGAAGGTGTTGGCGAAGGTGATGGCTTGGGAGCTTCGATCAAATACCTCGGAATAAGCTTCAAGCCTGGCTTGCTCCATTCCCAATAGTTCCAAATAACCGGATTTGAAGTTGGCGCCGGTTTGAAACCTTGCAAGGCTTCATTTACTCCATAAATTGCGGGGTGCTGGAAAAGGGGGATTGAAAAAGCATTGCCATAAATTTCTCTTTCGGCTTCCGCCAAAAGATTCATCGTCACATCTTCATTCAAGGCCTCACTCTTTAAGCTCTGTTCAATTCTGTCAAGAGTTGGGTTTGACCATCCAGAGTAGTTGTTGGCACATGTCGAACAGTAATAAGTGATATTTCGTCCGAGTAACCCATCAGATCTCACCCACGCAAAAAAGGCAGCGTCATAGGAATTTGATCCGAGATTTCGAGACCAGGTGGCTTCCCCGGGAGCGTTAACATCGAAACCGGATCTCGCACCGGCAGCGCGAATTAATTGAGCTACTGCAGCTCGTCTTGAGTTGGCAGGCGTTCCCCAGAGAACATTAATTCTCACTACGGGATTTGAGGCAGAAACATTTGGAAAATACTTTGAAATTAAGCTTCTTGCCTCCGCTTCACGTTGAGTTTGCGAGCCACTTGTGTAGCTCGAAATACCATTTCTAGAAGTTAAATCTTGATACCGTGAATCGCTGGAGAAAAGAAATAAAGAGTCAAGCCTGCTAGCGCTACTGGCAACTGGCCTAATTACTTTTTCAATTATTTCATCTCTTGGAATAATCAACATGAAAGCTTTACGAAGGTCTTTGGCTCTTTGTGAGTTACCAGCAAAATAACCCGAGTATTGATTACTGCTCCCCGCAGCGGTCCCTGCTCTTAAGTCAAGATGTTCATAAAT
>CAZNNX010000307.1:0-1743 GCA_964574485.1 uncultured Saprospiraceae bacterium
CAAATGTCTATACCGCCACAGCGATTTCAAGTGCCGGGTGTGTATCAACAGATCAGGTAGTTGTTACGGTTCTGCCATTTTCTGCTACTGCTCAAATTGTACCGAATACCAATCAGACAGTATGTGCAAATGACAGTTTAATTCTTACTACCAACAACAATGGGGCAATTGGCTATCAATGGTACCTGAATGGTCAGGCAATTTCAGGTGCCACAGGAAATACATTGGCTGTGGATACCACAGGAGCGTATTTTGTTTTTATTGACGATTCGAGTCTTTGCTATACGAATTCTGACACTGTAAATATTCAGGTTCTTTCCTCACCTATCCTACAACTTGAAGTATTAGGTGGTCAAGACACTTTATGTGATAATGGATACATTTTGGTTGATGGAGCTGATCAATACCTATGGCAGGACAGCTCACAGCTAAATTATTTGGAAGTTAACCAAGCAGGAACTTATGCTGTAACCGGAATCGATGCAAATGGTTGCCAGGCTACTGACTCTATCAATGTGTATATGAATTATTCAACAGATACCATACTATATGTTTCAGCCATTGATCAGTATACACTAAACGGGGAAACGTACTATCAAACGGCTGTCTACACCCAGATTTTAACGAATAGTGTGGGATGTGATAGTACCATTTTACTGGATTTGGATCTCGGTTTTACCGGATTGACGGAGGATGGAGCTGCACTTTTTTCAGTCTATCCCAATCCTACAAAAGATATAATTTATGTCAAGACTGCCGAGGGTATAGATTTACCTTTTGTATTGCTTGATTCACGAGGTCGCTCAATACTGAAAGGTTCATTAAATGGAATATCTCAAAATGTAATTGATTTGAGAGACATAGATAATGGGGTATATTACCTAAAAATTGGTTTTAAGATAGTAAAGGTTGAGGTGTCCAGATAGATGTATTCCAAAAAGACTCTTTTTCTAATGCAATCCTAAATTTAATTATTATGAATTATGAAAAATACCTTGATTACAATTATCTGTTTTATTTGTTGGAATTCATATTCTCAAGGGCCAGCAATTGAATGGCAAAGGTGTTTAGGGGGAAGTTTTGTTGACTCTACCATCGTTGACTCCACCTCAATTTCTTATTGGACGGGATTGGACCGCATTCAAAAAATTCGAAAAACAAGTGACAATGGTTATGTTATAGTGGGTTCAACCGAATCAAAAAATTTCGATGTATCTGCAAATCACGGTAATTCTGATATATGGGTTGTCAAACTAAACATTAGTGGAGTAATTCAATGGGAGAGATGTTATGGTGGTTCGAATTGGGATTACGGAAGTGATATTCAAGAAACAAGCGATGGAGGATATATTATTTCTGGGTGGACAAATTCTAATAACGGTGAAGCACTGGGATTTCATGGTTCCCCCTCACCATGGTATTCTAGTTATCATAAAAACAAATAGTGTGGGTTCTGTTCAATGGAGTAAATGTTTTGGAGGCTCTGACAATGACCAGGCAAATGCTGTAAAACAAACAAGTGACGGTGGTTTTATCGTTGTTGGCAAAACAGAGTCTAATAACAATGGGGATGTTACAGGGTTTAATCAGAATAATTTTGGGAGTAGTGACGCTTGGGTGATTAAGTTGAATGCCGTTGGGTATTTGGAACTGGGAAAATGTTTTGGTGATTCTGAATCTGATATTTTTTCTTCAATTGAGATAGCAACTGACGGTTCATTGTTTTTTGCAGGCACAACAAAT
>CAZNNX010000308.1:0-1734 GCA_964574485.1 uncultured Saprospiraceae bacterium
AATTTAGGATGGGATACTATTTAACAAAAAGAGGTAATATAATTGATGATAACAGAGTGTTGATTCCAATGATTGAATTTAATCCATTGTATGAAGGATACTTAACTTTTTTAAGAAATAACGGAACAGTTGAAAATACTGATTTGTATTCTGATGAAGAGTTAGAACAAATACATAAAGAGTCAATACCACAAACAGCAAGCAAGATGCGTTTTTTCTTAGCATTATACAACATTGGCATTACAAGAACAATGGTGTATGACGTTATAAACCAAATACAAGATGTTGATTTAAAAGAGATTATACTCATCAAGTTTGATCTCTCTCAGGAGTTTGATAGAAACGATGAACATCTAAACTTACTTGCTGGACAATTCAACATCTCTCAACAACAGTTAGATGAGTTATTTATACAATCAAATCAATAATGCATAACTCAAATATACCATCATTTAAGTGTTTAGTTAGACTATCACACTTTACAAAAAATGAAAAGGATAAAGATACCTATCATAATGGATACGCATTTGGTATACAATCTGTAGAAGGTAAGATACTTACATTTCATGTTATGACTGATTATGGTATGCTAAGAAGCAGAGTCCCTATAAGTGAAATATTCTTAAAAGAACCTATAGACGATATACCTAATCACTATAAACAGTTGTGGGATTGTTTTTCTGAAAAAGTATCTGTAACAAAGTTTGAGTATTTAAATAACAAAAGATGTAATGTAATTTTAAAAGATGGAAAAAAAGTTTGGGCCACATATTTATTTACAATTGATTGGTTTGATAACCCATATAGTGACGAGCCTTCTGATTACAAGTGCGGACATATTCTAGTAGCCGATGATGGGTACCTATTATGCCAGCCAAACAACAGGATATACTGGAAGGATAGCAACTGGATAACAAAGGAGTTTCCTATAGACAAAAAGAATATTAAGGTAGACACTAAGCTTCATTCTGTTGAGTCTTATTCAGATAAATGGGTAAGCGAGGATACGGATAGTTTCTACTACGATATGAATCAATAATCAATGTCGCAAAATAATACTATATTTGTGGCAAAATAAAATAAAATAAAAATGAAAAAAATCACAGACTCAGAACTAGAACAGATTAAATCAGTTCAATCAGATATTCACGAGATATCAAGACTAATCGGAAACCTTCAGTTGGAGTACGAGACAAAGAAAGCAGATTTATTTAATTCATTGAACTCTATTCAGTCGAAGAGAAGAGAGATTCAAGACCAGTTAAAGGAGACATACGGTAACGTTGACATCAACATACAGACTGGTGAAATAATGGAGTAGTTATGGACGTAATCAGAAAAATAACAATAGGTCCAGACTACCTCAACGCTATGCACTACTCAGTGGGTCAGGATGTACTTCGAAACACCCACGTCATCCACGCCATAACATTCTCTGAGAATGGAGAGTACGAGGTGTGGATTGAGGACCAAAACGAACAGGTTTTTAAATGGAAAACATTTAACAGTAATATTCCAGTCGCTTTAGAGTACGTAATATCATTCTAATGAAGTCTCCATTTTTTTTTATCGTAAAACCACTAAACGGTGGTAGATACGACAACAAAAAAATCATAGGTGGTGTTGAGATGATTACAAGCACATCGAAGGAGGACCACAAACACTCTAATAGATTTGCTGAGGTAGTGTCGCTACCTATGGGGTACAATGGACCTATAAAGGAGGGTGACCTTC
>CAZNNX010000309.1:0-1717 GCA_964574485.1 uncultured Saprospiraceae bacterium
ACGCCGCGCTGGTAGAAACATACGTTTTTCTATCGGAGATAACCACGTTCACGTTTCCGAGATAGTTGGTGATTTCGTAGGCGATGTTTCCGAGGGTGTTTTGTTGCACGTTTGGGTTGATTTGAAAATTTGAGAATATTTATGTGTAATCACCTCATTTTCAATAGTACTTCCATACATCGAAGGGCTTGTTTTAATTTTTTTGTGGAAGTAGCAGGGCTTGTTTTAGGTTTGGTATGGGAGTTGCACTGAAGCTTTTTGATTATCATTTTTTTTACCTTGGCCTATCAAAAAAACATTTGCACGATAAATCAATCCTCTCTTTTATATCCATAAATTTGAATTGCTATTTTCGTAGGTAATCCACCTTCATAAATTTCTTTTGGATCGATACTCTTTCTACTATAGTAATCATCACTGTACTTTTTTACCTCATAGCCTAGTTTTTTTTCAATCCATATACTTGGTATTTGTTGACTAAACTTAATTGATTGTGATTTGTCTTTTTTTGATTTAAAAAAAATGTCGACATTTACTTCTCCTAAACCATAAATGACATGATCTTCTAAAATTTCAGAAAATAAACTCAGTGCTATTTCAGTTGCAAAATTGGAGACACTGTCCTTCATCCTCCAATTGTAGTATTGATCAGAATAAAAAGTAACTTTATAAGACCAATCTTCAGGATAAAAAGGTCTTTGCAATTCTACATTTTTTAGTCCCTTTTTTTCTAGTTCCAGAATGTATTTTTTTTCTTTTTCCGTTAAAGGATGTGGCTTAAGCTGTTCTAGATATCTTCTATCTTCCTCAGATAGGTATTGGCCTGTAGGCTCCCAACAAGAAAATAAAGCAATAGAAAGTGAAAAGATAAAAATTAAGTTTTTCATTTTTTGTGTTTTTTAATCATTGCAATTTTGAATTTCTTCAATATCCTTTTCACTCAAATCAGAAGGTTCTAACCAAATAGCTTTTGAGGAATTTTGTTTCGAAAATTTCGAATCCAAAGCCTTAAGAAATGACCAATTGTAAAAATAGGTTTTACTATCAAAGTGCATATCGTGATTAGAATTATCTCCTTTTTTACATGGATGTAAAGCACTAGTTGCGGCATAAACACAACCAAACTTTTTCACTCCTGGTATTCTATATCCTCCATAATCTTGAGAACCAGGATCTGCGAGTGCAAGCGTTTTATCATTGAAATAATTTAACTGACTTCTATTTAAATGTTTACTATTGGCTGAAATTTCTATTTCATCCCCATCACATGCACTGAAATGAACAATCTGCCCATTTTCCAATAGTTTTTTCAGCTCTTCATGCTTCATAAACTCAGAAATCATTCCTTCTGCAAAGGCTGCACCCATGCTGTGAGTCACAAAATTTATCTCTGTAACGTCATTTTCTAAATTGTTGTCGGAGTTTAATCTTTTTATTTCGTCTATAATTTCTTGTGCCATTATCTTTCCTTTTCTAGCTCCCATTCTTTGTCTTCCTTCTGCTGTTGATCCCGCCCATGTTCCAGTTCCATTTACGTATTTACCTATTCCGTCTCTGAAATAATGGTGAGCAGCCTTAATAAATTGATTTGGTGGTCCAGAATAGCCATTCCCCTCCCAATAGGGTTTTCCGGGTAAAATATCGTCACAAACAAAAACAGGGGGACCATGCATGCTAGGTGCTACATAATTTGGTTTGCCATAAATATACCCATTCA
>CAZNNX010000310.1:0-207 GCA_964574485.1 uncultured Saprospiraceae bacterium
GTAGTTCAACGGTTAGAACAGCAGGCCACAGGAATTCTGATGTTCATCTTGCTAAACTTAATTTCAAATCAATTGAATATCGTCAATAAAGACGATTAATTTTTGTGGTGTTAACAATGAATGAAAACACCTAGCGGGCAAGATGGCGGGCAAGGTTCGGGGGGGAAATAAAATTTAAATTCTAACTAAACACTATAAATCTGGCTG
>CAZNNX010000310.1:217-1699 GCA_964574485.1 uncultured Saprospiraceae bacterium
TAAAAGGGGTGCTTACAGACTCTCAGTTCAACAGATAGAATCGGGCCAAAATTGAAATGAATTGACAAGTAATTTGGCTATAATGAAGTTGAAAAAATAATTAATACAAAAACCTTTTTGCCTTTTACTAATTTTTAATGCACCTTACTGAATACCCATAATTCTGACTCTCGTGGGCTTTAAAAATTTTATGATTATCGCTAACTAACATCCGAGTAGGCACATTTGGCATGTTAATGAGCGACGTTGACCAATAATTAGTCCATCGCCCAGATGAAACAGTCATAAAATGGCCCATTGTACTAATGCCACCAGCTGGCAATGATGAAAAACCAGAACTGTTTGTACCCGCACCACCAACATAAGCTGAATTCCAATTAGCAGGAGAACCCTGGCTGGAAGTATTTTTCAAAGACATAGCTCCCCACGCGCTTTGTTCACACCAATTAATACATCCTGTATCTGACAAATTATCCACAAAACTTATCAGTAAATTCCAATCATTTTCTGAAGGAATACGCCAACCTGTAGGGCATATGCCCCTAGAGTCAATTGCGGCATAATGATTATAGTAAAATCCGAAATCACTTGGATATTGCGAAATGACAAACGCTCCCTGATATGTGGTTGACCAACTAGTATCTGATAATCCCGTAACCACTGAATCCCCATTAATATACCTACTTGTTCTAAGGTTAGATTGTGTCCAACACTGCGACCCAATCAATACTGTCTGATAATAGTTTCCATCAATATCTGAAACAGCACCACACGAATAAAACCCATTTGAGGTATTAGTGCTAAAAATCACCTCATTTCCATACGATGTCCCCAAAATATTCGTCGCATAAGCACGCACATAGTAGGTAGTCGATGGATTCAAATTAGGTATTATTCCTGTGTAAACACCAAGTCCAGCCCCATTCATGGTTGTATCATTTGAAATGGTTGGATTGGGAGTGGTGGAATAACAAAAACCTCGAATAGTATTTTGGTCACCCTCGGTGATAACCTCACCAGTTACCAATCCGGTTGATGGGGTTACGTTGGTAACCGAGGTCGTATTGACCTGAGGGAGAGTATTTTTGAGACAGCGAACTGAGAAGCCATGTGGCCTTGTAGCATTATCCCCGTTGTAGATAATAGTAGATCCATTGTTTAGGTTACGAAACCAGGCATTGGATCCGAATGATGCGGTTGATGACCACCAAAATCCATTGGACGTAAAATATAGAAACTCCCCTGCAGGTCCTCGAACTCCGCCCGGTAGTGCCGTGAATCCCGAAGAATTCGTAGCACCAATATTTGGCGAAATCCAACCTCCTTGTGTTATTTGTGTTGCGGTGCTCTTCAAAAACCCTCCGGCAATTGTGCTCTGATTACAATTACCACATGCCGTATCAGCATTCGAGTCTAAAAATTTGACAATCGCGTTCCACGCCCCATCCGAAGGTACATGCCAACCCGTAGGACATAATCCCC
>CAZNNX010000311.1:0-1697 GCA_964574485.1 uncultured Saprospiraceae bacterium
TCGCTCGAGGAGCTCCGCGCGGGCGAAGACCCGTACGTCGCGGCGATCGACGAGCTGCGGGTCGAGGTGCTCCGGCTGTCGGCGCGCCTGCCCGAGATCGACGAGCGGAGCTCGAAGACGGACCTCGAACAAGAAGCCAAGTTGGCGGACCACGAGACCCGCATGCGACGGATCGAGGCGAGCGCGAGCGCGGCGTCGGACGGCACGGCGACGCTCGTGCGGGCGCTCACGGGGGCCGTCTCGCCGAAGCTGCTCGGCGCCTTCGTCGCGCTCGGGACGCTCGCGCAGATCATTCTCGAGGCCTACCGCCAGATCCACGGGGGCGCGCCATGACCGAGCACGACCCGCCCGCGACGATGCGGGACGTCCGCGCGCTCCGCAACGATCTCGTGGAGCTCGGCGAGGAGAACGCGCGCAAGCTGCTCGCCGCGCACCTGCGCACGCTGCACGTTCTCGCAGAGCACGCCGACGCGGCCGAGGCGCGCGAACAGGAGGCGCAGGCCTTCCGCGTGGAGATCCGCGCGTGGATGGCTCGAGCCGAAAACCGCACCCTCGAGATCCTCCAGGGCGTGCCGCACCCTTCGCGGGCGCCGGCGCCGAGCGTCCCCGTGGGCCGCCTCGCCGCGCTGGCCTACCGCGCTCGACGGCGGCTCGACGGTCCCGTCACGCTGCGGGCCGTCGTCTACGGCTTCGCCCTTGCCGGCCTTGCCGCCTCGGCTACCTCGTGCGCCCTCTACTTCGTTCGCTGAAAGGACCCTGGTCATGCTCGGACTCGACGACACGGACGCAGAGACGTTGGAGCGCGCGGGCACGGCCCTCGCGATCCTGTTCGCCGTGGGGGCCGCGGTGTGCCTCATCGGCTGGCTCGTCGCCGGCTGCGCTCCCCCTCGCGCGCAGACGGCCGCCGAGGTGACGGCCTACGCCGCCGAGCTCGAGGCGTGCGCGGCGCAGTCCTCGACGTGCGAGGGCTATGTCGCTTGTCGATCGAGGGTCGCCGCTGCGCACGGACGGGCCTACCGTGGGCGGTGCGTCCCGTGAGCGCGTTCCTGGCCGTCCTCGAGTCGCTGGCCAAGCTCGCGCTCGTGCTCGCCGACAAGCTCGACGGGGGCGAGGAGCGCGAGGCGATGTTCCGCGCCGCTGAGGAGCTCGCGAGCCTCCACGCGCGGCTGAAGTTCTCGCGGTTGCGCGAGGACGGGTGAGCGCGGAGATCGACGCGCCTCCCGCGCCCCGCTGGTCGCTCTGCGCGGTCGAGTACCAGCTCGCCGACGGGTCGTGGCTCGTGGCGGCCGAGGGCGTGGCGGTGGGCGCGGAGACCCCGGAGGACGCCTATCGCGAGCTCCGGGCGCGGGTGGCGAGAAGGAGAGCACGATGAGCGAGCGGATTTACCTGGTCGACGTGTCGAGCGTGCAGAAGGGGATCGACTGGGACAAGGTCGTCGAGCGCGCCCCCGACGCGCCCCACGGCGGGCTGCAGCGACTCGGGCTGTCCCGCCTCCACGCCGGGCGGCATGCGCACCAACGGGGGCTGCCGGTGCGACGTGGTGGAGCTCCGGCGCGCTGTCGCCGCGTGGCGGGCCTACGCGCTCGAGCTCGAGCGCCGGGGGACGCCGTGAGCTGCCTCTGCTCGTGGTGCGTCGAGGCGCGGCTCCGCGAGGCGCACCGCGCGCGGGCTGAGCGGCTCGCCCTGCGCATGCGCGC
>CAZNNX010000312.1:0-1682 GCA_964574485.1 uncultured Saprospiraceae bacterium
TTACCAATATGAAGGCATTTTTGTTGTACCACCTCTTAATCTACAATCAATACAAAGTTTGTCAGCCAAGGCAGTCCCACCATCAGTTATATTATATGCCTGCATTAAATTTTTATTACGCTGTAAATAATAGCTCAAACTATCCTTACTTACAATTTTGGGCTGACACAATTCTTGCAGTGAATAGTCAGGATACCAACCCGATAGCTCACCCCTTCTAATAAATAAACGTTTCTGTTGAATAGATGATATACTGATGAAACCTACTACAGGCTCCTCCGGATTACTCGTACACTTTATGTTGCTGATTAATTCAGCCGGTTGATTTCCAAAAATAGAGCCCAACTCATTAGTATTCTTCCTTAACAATTGCCAGTACTCAAAAGCCTCTTTGGTCAATGCATATTGTTTAACTAAAATACTATACCGTACACTGGCCTTATCAGACCCCTGGACTATAGTTGTAACTGGGAGATTTTCTACTATATCGTCAACTTGCGAATTGGTACTGGCAAGTAAAATCGATGAAGATTTTTGACTCGACCAACACCTGTTTAAATAATCTTTAGGATCTAAATAAAATGGTTGATTTGTTCCATAATCAAACCCAAGAATTGATTCATAATAAGAATTATACTCCCATGTTTCTTCAAATTCCCATCGGTAGAACCGCGTGTTCCCTGTTGGATCTTTTGTTGAAACACGAACAGTAACACTAGTATCCCTTATCCATGAAACACTGTCAATTGCAGGGGTAGGTTTGACTGGAAGCAAATCTGATTGATATTGTTTATTATCTCTTGTCGTGATTTTTAAAATGAACTTTTCATTCACTCTCAAATTCAATGGTGCTGTACCATAGTAACCATTTCCTAATCTAGTAAATGGAAAATAACCACCCTGATTGCCTTCTAAAACAACAAAGGCACCTTCCTCTGTAACAACAGTACTTGAATCTCTCAAATTTCTTGTGCGTGTCAATCTAATAACAGTTGAATCACCCCCAACTTTAATCATACCATCAACGACTAAATAACTGTTCGGAGCTTCTATGATGGCAGGAAAATAATGCTCTTTACATGCTCCAAAAAGCAAAACTAGTACCAAAATATTCATTATGTTTTTACCCTTCAACATCAAAATCTAATATTAAATGTTACATATGGAATTGCAGCTCCAATAACCGATAACTTATAGCCCTTGATTTTACCATTTTCTTCAACAAAATAGACGGAATAAGGATTTCTTCTTCCAGTCAGGTTATATACACCTATCGACCAACTGTTGTGTGTTTTCTGCTTTACTTTATGATTGCCTTCAATATTAAATGAAAGATCGGTTCTAAAATAATCAGGCACTCTATATTGATTACGCTCAGAATACAATACACGTTGAGAACCTCCTAAATCAAAAATTGCAATGGGTAGTGTTATTGGACGTCCAGTGCTGTACTGCA
This sequence comes from uncultured Saprospiraceae bacterium, assembly GCA_964574485.1. GTDB lineage: Bacteria > Bacteroidota > Bacteroidia > Chitinophagales > Saprospiraceae > Saprospira. The sequence continues at coordinate 1,457 of CAZNNX010000312.1, forward strand.
TGTTTAATGATAATGCATACCGATGAGTAAACTTATAATTTCCAACAAAATTGACGGCATGTGGTTTGTCGAAATTGGCAGGATATGGATTGCCCTTATTAATCAACTGCCCAGCAATTGGATCATCCATTTGTAATAGAATACGTGAATACGCATAGCTCATCCATCCATTCAGTTTTCCACTGACTTTTTTAATCATGAATTCTGCACCATAAGCCTGCCCCTT
>CAZNNX010000313.1:0-1676 GCA_964574485.1 uncultured Saprospiraceae bacterium
GGCTTGATGCTCATGGGTGTATCGGGCCGATTGAGGGGGAATCCCTTGCCGGAAGGATCTGTCGCTACAGGACTTTCCTTCAAGCGCTGAATTTGCGCCTCCAGTGTTTTGGCCAAGCCGATGCCGCCATTTTTTGCCATCAACATGGCGAACTCTTTGTCCATCATCTCTTCGTAGAAATCTACCGTGCCTTGCTCAATCAAGTCGCTTTTCTCGACAGTTTTGCGCATCGACTTCATCATTTCCTGAAGGAAATAGGCTTCAAATTGCTGAGCCGTTTGCTTCAGGGCACCCTGTGGTTTTTCATTCACCTGACCACGCAAGCGTGTCAGGGCATGAAAATCATGGTAAGTGCCCAGGCTGTCGGTGAGGTCGATGGAGCTGCTCATGTTCAATCAAATGATGATCAATTCGGCGCGCAAACTGCCTGAGCTTTTCAGGGCCTCCAGAATGGCAATCAAAGAGTTGGGCGTGGCGCCCACCTGGTTCACAGCATCCACAATTTGTCGCAAGTCGACACCCGGCTGGAACAGGAACATGGGGTTCTTGGCTTCCTGAACGTTGACCTCGGCGTTTTGAACCGCTGCGGTCTGTCCCTGTCCCAAAGCGTTAGGTTGCGACACTTCGTTCGTGGCAGCCACAGAAACGGTGATGGCGCCGTGTGATACAGCCGCCGCCGTGACTCGCACATTGCGGCTGATGACCACGGTTCCGGTGCGGGAGTTGATCACGACCCTCGCAGGTGGTTCTCCGGGTTGGACGTCCATGTTTTCAATCATGCTCATGAATGCCACCCTTTGCGTCAGGTCTTCGGGCGCCTTGATGGCCAATGACATGCCATCGATGGCGCGTGCTGTCTGATCACCGAATCTTTGATTGATCGCATTCACGATGGCCATGGTGGTGGTGAAATCCGATTCACGCACATTCATGACCACGTATTCGGCCTGTTCAAAGGGGTTATTCACTGTTCTTTCCACAGTGGCACCGCTCGAGATTCGAGCTGCGGTGGGGACACCGATGGTGACGCTGGTTCCGGCACCTGATCCGCTGACAGCGGTTTGATTCAGGGGACCTTGTGCCAACGCATAGACCTCACCATCGACACCACGCAAACTGGTGATGAGCAGTGTGCCACCGCGCAGACTGCTGGCTTTTCCGACAGCAGAGACATTCACATCTATTTTTTGCCCCGGTTTGGCAAACCCGGGAAGTTCTGCGGTCACCATCACGGCAGCGATGTTTTGCAGGTTCACTCGGCCTGCGGTCAGGGCAGGCTCAAAATCACTCAATGGCCCTTCGCTGTTGACGCCCAAGCGGGACAGCATGTTTTGCAAGGTTCGGGTGGTGAACGAAACATCGGTACCATCACCCGTGCCTTGCAAACCCACCACCAGCCCGTAACCAATGAGTTGATTGGAACGTCCGGCAGCCACGGTGGCCAGGTCTTTGACGCGGTCTGCCCAAGCCAGGGGTGACACCAGCATGGCCAGCAGGACAACCAATGATGACAGATGATGTTTGATATTCATGATCAGAAAGGCCAAAGTTTCATCAGCAAATTGGTGCCCCAACCCACCTTGCCGGCGTTGGAGACCTCACCGGTCCCGGTGTAGGAAATGAGGGCATTGGCGAGTCGGCGCGAAAACACTTTGTTGTTACGGCCGATGTCCTCG
>CAZNNX010000314.1:0-268 GCA_964574485.1 uncultured Saprospiraceae bacterium
CTTCCAGAACGACATGCTCGGTACCATCCTTCGCCGCGCGGGCGTCAGGGTCGGGGTGCGGATCTCACGGGCGACGACCACCGCGCGCTCGTCTCGCTCGGCGTCCACCGTGCGCGGGCTGCGCGCGACGACGACCGACGCGCGCGGGTCGGCCACGTCGAGCGACGTGCGCACCGGGACCGTGAGCCATGTCTCGATCCATCGGCCGACGGCGGCGCAGGCGACGGGCACCCGGCATGACACGGTGCCGGCCATGGCCAGTCCACCC
>CAZNNX010000314.1:278-1651 GCA_964574485.1 uncultured Saprospiraceae bacterium
CCGCACCGGCCGCGGAGACGGGCACGCGCCCCACGACGACGGCCCCCAGGCCGAGCGAGACCGTGGCCGCGGACTGCACGGGCAGAGTGCCCGCCGCGACGCAGGCCAGGGTGAGGGAGACGGGCGCCGTGGCCTGGATGGGCAGCGACGCGCTGGCCGTGCCCGAGAGCGCAAGGGTGCCACTGGACGCTGCGCGCACCGGCGTCGGCCCGGTGACCTCGGCGGCGAGTGACAGCCCGGCCGAGGCCGACGCCTGCGCGGGCAGAGTACCCGCGCCCGTGGCGTCCAGCGACAGCGCGACGGCACTCGCCGCCTGAACCGGCAGCGTTGCTGACGCCGCGCCCCAGAGCGCGTTGTAGGCCGGGTGGAGGTCGAGCAGCATGGGTCAGGGTTCAGAAGTCGAGCGAGCGCCAGAGGAGCGTCGAGGTATTGTGCTGGTGGTAGACCCAGCGCAGCACGGTCGAACCGTCGCGCGTCGTCGCGGTGAACATCCTGTTGCCCACCAGCGCGGCGCCCGGGGGGTGGACGTTGGTGCTCAGCGGGTCGAGGCGGAAAGCGGACGGGGAGAATTGAAAGTAGCGGCCCGTCGCGTCCTTGTGCACGTACCACTTGCCGCTGCGGTAGCAGGCCGAGGTGCCCGTGGTCACCGTCTCGGCGACGGGCGCGTAGGTGAGCGCGCTGGTCCAGGTGTTGAGCGCGATGTCGTAGCGGTCGAGCGTGGTGACGCCACCGCCGCGGAAGCTATAAATCCAGCGGCCATTCTGGATATTGGCCTCGTCGCGCCAGACCGGGTGCTCTTCCTCGGCCACCCACGCCGATGCGCAACCGGCCGCCGCCGCACCCGCACGCGCTGCGCCCGGGCTGAGCGTCGACCACGCCGCGCCGCTGAGGCTGTAGCGGTAGAGGGTCACGGCGTTGTTGCCGAGCAGGTAGAGGTGATCCTCGTTGCCCTCGATCACGTAGACGCTGGTGGTGTCCGGCGTCACGGTCCACGTCGCGACCGTGAGTTGCGTGCTCGTGTTCGCCGTGATGGCGCGCACCTGGCCCGCCCCCGTGCCGGCGACGATGCGCACCTGCGCGTTCACCCACTGGCTCGATGTCCACGACTTGCCGGCGTTGCTCAGCGTCGTGCTCGTGGCCGACGTGGCGACACCGGCTGCGACGCCCTGGCGCCGCACCTCAAACACGCTCGTGGTGTCCGGCGTGGTGGTCCAGTTGAAGCCGACCGTGATCTGCGTGTCCGTATTGGCCGTGATCGGCCGGATCTGCCCGACCCCGGTGCCCGCCGTGATCTCGACCAGGAACCCGACGAATGCGCTGGCCGTCCATGTGGCCGTGCTCAGCGTGATGGTGGACGATGTGCCAGCCGTGGC
>CAZNNX010000315.1:0-757 GCA_964574485.1 uncultured Saprospiraceae bacterium
CCCGCTTTCATGACGACCTGCGTCGCCGTCGGCGTCAAGCAGGTTCGCTGATCGCGCGCCGTCACCTGAGCCATGGCCTTCACCGAGACCCTGTCCCCCTTCTTCGATGCCGACGACTTTGCCGAGTCCGTCGTCATCGACGGGGTCTCCGTGTCGGCCATTTTTGACAACGCCTGGGCGCAGGCCGGCATTGGCGTCGTTGGCGCCGCCACGGCCGACCCCGTGCTCACCTTGCCCGACGCCAGCGTCCCGCTGGAGCCCGAGGGCAGGCCCGTCGTCGTGCGCGGCGTTGCGTACCGCATCGTGCGCGTCGAGCCAGATGGCACCGGCGTCTCCACCCTGTTCCTGCAGCGTGCCGCATGACCACCGCATTTAGCGCCCTGGCCGCCGGCATCGTCACCCTGCTCGAGGCCTCGCCCACCGTCAGCCCGCGCATCAGCCGCGCCGCCACCCAGCCGCTGCCCGAGCAAGCCGCCAACATGGTCGTCGTGCGCCTCATCGGCAGCGCCGGCGACGCCTACGCCCAGGCCGGCGCCCCCGTCAACTGGGACACCACCATCGCCGTCGAGTGCTACGCCCGCTCCACCGCAGACGCGCCAGACACCGCTGTGGACGCGCTGCTCCAGGCCGTGGCCGCCCGCATCCTGGCCGACGAGACGCTTGGCGGCGCCGCCGCCGGCCTGGCCAACGAGCGCCGCATCGAGTGGGACTTTGAATCCCATGGCCAAAACGTCGCCTGCGCCACCTTCACCTTTAC
>CAZNNX010000315.1:767-1647 GCA_964574485.1 uncultured Saprospiraceae bacterium
GAGCTCCTGCGCGCCTACATGGGCGCCAGCGAGCAACTCGTCGGCACCCGCGTGGCCGAAATCTCCTTCGACATCGAACTCGCCGGCTCCGGCACCGCCGGCAACGCCACCGCATGGGGCAAACTGCTCGAGGCCTGCGGTTACGACGAAACCGACGCCGGCGCCTACATCACTTATTTCCCCCTCACCACCGGCTTGTCAAGCCTGTGGATCGAGGCGTATGACAGCGGCACCAAGCACATCATCAGCGGCAGCCGCGGCAGCTTCGAGATCATGGCCGGCCAGGGCGAGCGCCCCGTCGTGCGCTTCAGCTTCATCGGCCTGTACACCACGCCCAGCGCCTCGGCCGTGCCCAGCGCCACCCTTACCGCCTTCCAGAAACCGCTGGTCATCACCAACGCCAACAGTGGCGACGTGACGCTGGGCGTCACCTACAGCGCCGGCGCCAACAGCGGCGGCACCGCCTACCCCAGCCGCGGCCTGCAAATCAACAGCGGCAACAACGTCGTGCACACCCCCCTGCTGGGCGGCGAAGAGGTCGACATCACCGACCGCCAGGTCACTGGCACCGTGGAGTTTGACCTCACCGCCAGCCAGGAAGCCAGCTTCATGGCCGTGGTCGAGGCCAACTCCACCCAGACCCTGGGCTTTACCCACGGCACCACCGGCGGCGGCATCGTGCTGCTGTACGCCCCCGCCGTGCAGCTGCTCAACCCCAAAAAGGTTGATTACAACGGCCGCCGCCTCATCGGTTTTGACCTGCGCTTCCTGCCCAGCGCCGGCAACGACGAGCTCACCATCGTCACCAAGTAACCCGCCGCCACACAAGAGCAGGAGCCCGTCGCATGTTCAAACTCAACCCCGCGCCGACGTTTGTGGC
>CAZNNX010000316.1:0-1627 GCA_964574485.1 uncultured Saprospiraceae bacterium
AGCACAGTAGTTGCAATACCTTCAGCCACCCCATTTTCATAAATTTGTATTAAAGTACCATTTGCTTCGGTAGATGTACCGGTTACTGAAGTTATACTTGTAGCCGTACAATAAGATCCAGAAATTACCGGAGTGGCGGTTACACCACCTGTTACAATATAATTAGTACTCAATGGTGAAATACATTCAGTTGTATCAGAAGCTCTGACATTGATGGTATCACAAGGATTTAAAAACAAACCATTTACTGTCCACAATCCTCCCGCTGTTGTTCTAACAAAATTTCTCAAAAAACCATTTACGTAAACGGTAACTACAACATTAGCAACATTGTCGGGTGCAGGCACATTACCTGAAATAGACGTTGTAGAATTTGTAATGGGAGAAGTTGTTACAACTGGAGTACTTGTTGTAGCTGACGTATTAAAACAATAGGGAGTTAAAGATGAATTACACTGTCCTGGTTGTTGATATGAGAAGTAATAGGTTCCAGAAGGAAAACACTGACCTGTCTGGCATTCAAAGTTGTAGATAAGAGTACCAGTAGTTGTAATAATTGGGTTGGTGCTACCAGGTTTTAATACAGAAACATTGAACAGCGTACCATCTGGTTTGTACATAAAAATGGAAGAACCATTGGCTAGTTGCGCTGTTGATAAAAAAGTAATACGAACTCCCTTATTACCTGAAATTGTAGTTAGCTGAGATGATTGGGGAGGATTTGTACAGGTACTTCCAACAATTTGTGGAGAACAAGTTCTTGAAGATAGACCCTTTCCTGTTGCTTGCGCCGTAGCAGTTATTGTATCGTTAGACGACAGGGCCGGACTGATAGAAGACAAGGTCCATGTACCACTATTTACAGTTGTTGTTCCAATAGAAACAGAATTTTTATAAACAGTTATAACTGTTCCATTTGCTTCAGTTGAAGTTCCTGAGACAACAGTTGCTCCACCTAAAATAGGTCCATTTACGGTTGGACATTGTGTAAGAGCCAAGCATAAGCCGGCGTTAATTTGAGACAAGGTACAACCTTGTTGTTGTGTCACAATGGTTGTAAAACAAGAAGCTAAAGAACCACATTGGGTATCATCTATTCCTCCAATATCGGATGCTGAGCTTGGGTTACAAATAGTAGACTTATCGGCAGCCATATTATCGACTATGGCATATCTTAGAGAGGATGTGTTTGGATTAATCCCCATAAAAGCTATATCTGCAGGTGTTATGTAAAAGTCTAAAAAGTAATTAAACTGAGAACAAACTGATGAATGCGCAAGGGCTTTGTGGTAGCAATCATTTGAGTTACAAGATATTCTGGGAGTACAATTTGGTGTAGATCCTCTCAAATCATAAATACGAACCCCAAAATTTGTAGCCAAAACAATTTCCCATTCAAACCCAGGGTTATTAGCTGAATAATTGGGCGCGGAAGGACCAAACAGGCCATCTGAATCAATTAAGATAGAATAACTTTTGGAATTGGGTGCAATACTACCCATTCTTAATCTAAACAGCCAGTTACCATTGGCGTCATAATAATGCAATGCTGGGTCCAAGCCTCCGGATAGGGATTCTACAAAATCTGTAAATCCACAATTTGGCCCATTCCTAATATCAGAGGAAG
>CAZNNX010000317.1:0-1592 GCA_964574485.1 uncultured Saprospiraceae bacterium
TGAATATTCAATTATCCAACTCAACTCAGGTGCCAAGGTATGATAGATTGACTGACCCGTCGTCTTCAACGGGGTTAAAGTTTGCAGAATGGTATTATGGTCCACAAACCAGAGGATTGGCTGCCTATGATGTAGAATTCAAACATCTTAATACTTTTTTTAATTCTCTTGTTTTGGGTGTAAATTATCAATATATTGACGAGAGCAGGCATACGCGAAATTTTAACAACCCTTTTTTAAATAGTCGATTTGAAAAAGTACATGTTTTGGGTGCGCATATGAATGTCAAAAACCAAGTAAAACAACATGAATTCAGATGGGGGCTTGATTTTCAAATGAATTTTCTGCAATCGACTGCTGAAAAAAGAAATATTGAAGTTGATACTTTGGGACAATTAAGCACGCGTTATCCAGACGGAATTAATCAGATGTATCATTTGGCAGCATATTTTTCGCACCAATGGAAGATTTCGGATCAATTGATACTCACGGAGGGTTTTAGGGTTGGTTTTGCTAATTTGTATGCCAATTTTAAGGACAGAGCACAGATGTTTCGGTTGCCCTACAGCGAATTGGAACAAAAAACGCCGGTGTACTCAGGAAGTATTGGTTTGATTCATAACTGGAATAAATTATTAAAATTAACGGCAATGCTATCTACCGGATTTAGGGTCCCCAATGCAGATGATCTTACAAAAATATTTGATTCCAAACCAGGACTTGTAATTGTGCCAAATATTAATTTGAAACCTGAGAAAACAATCACTTATGAAATTGGTATCACACTAAGCCTTTCAGAAAAATGTAAGATTGAGCAAAGTTTGTATTATACTGATTTTATTGATATTGCCATCGTGGATAAGTTTTCTTTTAATGGACAGGATTCAATAGATTATGACGGTACATTGAGTGCGGTATATGCCAATCAGAATAAAAAGTCAGCTTATATTTTTGGATCAAATACTACTATTTCAGGAATTTTGTTCCGAAAATTTCAATATCAATTTCAGGCCATGTATACTTTTGGCAGGATTAAATCTGAGTTTGGGGACCAACCACTGGATCATATAGCTCCATTTATGTGCAGGGCAGCCCTTTCATATCAGATGAAAAAAATGAATTTTAACCTGAGTACAATCTACAATAGTTGGAAAAAACTTAGTGATTACTATTTGAACGGAGAAGATAATGAACAGTATGCAAGTCCAGAGGGAATGCCAGCCTGGATGGTTTTAAATCTAAATATCAGTTATCAGATTCACAAACATGTAGTTTTACAATTTGGTATAGATAACATTTTGGATACACAGTATCGGGTATTTGCAAGTGGAATGAATGCGCCTGGCAGAAATTTTTTAGTTTCTATCAAAGGGCAGATTTAATATAAAAAAAAAGAGGTTTCGAAACGAAACCTCTTTTTAACATATTATTGAAAAGGATTACATCATTCCGCCCATACCTCCTGGCATTCCAGCTGGCATAGCTGGGCTATCTTCCTTGATGGCATTAATAACACATTCTGTTGTAAGAACCATACGGCAGCCCTTTCATATCAGATGAAAAAAATGAATTTTAACCTGAGTACAATCTAC
>CAZNNX010000318.1:0-1572 GCA_964574485.1 uncultured Saprospiraceae bacterium
TTCTGTGACGTCTGCGATAACCACCTAATTTGTTTCGAAGCGTTGTATTTTGGCGTGGCTTTGTTCTTGGATCAGCCTGCAAAGGCTCCAGGATTGTTTTCTGCAGTCCTTGTAAACGTTCCCATTCTGATTTGGTTGCATTATAAATGATATCATCAACGCCTTTAAAATATGTTTCACGCTCTAATACTGGGAGTTTTTTCAATAGTTTTCCTATCTCTCCTTGGAGTTTGGAGAACTGCTCTCGTGCTTCCAAATTTTCCGTGAAATGATATTCTGCAGAGTGTTCCATAATTGCTTTTTCAAAGCCTTTTCTTCCTTTTTCTCTTATTAAATTTGCATAATCCTCATCATAAGTGTCTTTCCCATACAGAAGGCGAATCATTTCGTTTTGAATTAGCTTATTTTTTTCATTTTTTTGCTTATTGTTCATTGTTGTATCATCTTTATAGATAAATTGTCCCCGCAAAATTAATTTTTCTAATGAATAAGCATATCTGTTATAACCAAAGGCAAATATTGTTTTAAACATGTCAATATAATAGAGTAATTCATCTTTTGAATCACTATAGCTGGCTAAGTTATCCAATTCATTATTAAACATATAAATAGGCAATGCATTCAAATCGCAACCCATAACTGCAAGATAAAGTATATAGTATGTGTGAGGTCCAAAATGAAATCGTATTTGGTGTATCAATTCAGTATCGCGATCTTCTTTGGTTGAAAATGAAGAAAGTTGGTCCCAATCGAATTTTCCTTTCAAATATGTAGTAAAAAATGCATACAGTGTAGGATGATTTTGCCCTTGCAGGGAAATTAAAAATGGTGTTTTGTGTTGAAAGGAACCTGGTGTTTCTATAAATTTTGTAAACACGCTCGGATCTTTTTTGTACAAAATTGTCAAAAGGTTGTACATTTGCCAAGGTAAAAAATTTTTCCTTTCTCTGTGAGGAGGTTCGTAGTCAGCTGAATAAAGAGAAAGTAAAACTCCAGCTACCAAAGGTAAATTAGGTATTTCTATCATTTTTTGAGTAAGTAGAAAATAAGCAATTTCATAATCATACTTTGATAAAAGATACGTCAAAAGTGTGTTATTTTCATAAGTAAACTCTTTACGAATATAGCCATTGTTGGAATAATCCTTTAATCTTGCATAGGAAAAATTATATTCGTAAACTAACACAGGCACTTCAGTTTTTTTCAATTTTCGTAAATAATCAATTTTTTCTTTTGTTGTAATTTTCGGATCATTACAATAATCAATGAGTTCAATCCACATATCATCAAAATCTAGAGTCAAACCATTAAACGCTTTCGATTTTTGATTTAAATTTAGTAAAGTAGAGTTGGGTACTACACAGGGGTCAGTTCTTGTACAAGGAGTTCCATCGGTTGCTCCAAACAGATAAAAACTGCTATCAAATTCAGTTTTCGTATGAAGGTGTCGAAATTTTTCAATGAGTTTGTCATTGCTAATTTCTGTACAGCTACGCTCATTCAAATAGTCCAGGAAGCTTTTTTCAAAACTTCCTTGTTTTGCTTGACAACACGCTTTTTGTCCTTCAGGAG
>CAZNNX010000319.1:0-1572 GCA_964574485.1 uncultured Saprospiraceae bacterium
CTCCTGAAGGACAAAAAGCGTGTTGTCAAGCAAAACAAGGAAGTTTTGAAAAAAGTTTTCTAGACTATTTGAACCTACGTAGCTGTACAGAAATTAGCAATGATAAACTCATTGAAAAGTTTCGACACCTTCATACAAAAACTGAATTTGATACCAGTTTTTATCTCTTTGGAGCAACCGATGGAACTCCTTGTACAAAAACTGAACCTTGTATAACGCCCAGCTCTACATTACTAAATTTAAATCAAAAATCAAAAGCGTTCAATGCTTTGACTCAAAATTTTGATGATATGTGGGTTGAACTCATTGATTATTGTAATGACCCGAACCATACAACAAAAGAAAAAATTGATAATTTACGAAAATTGAAAAAAACTGAAGTGCCCGTGTTAGTTTACGAGTATACTTTATCCTCTGCACGATTAAAGAATTATTCCAACAATAGCTTTATTCGTAGAGAGATTACTTATGAAAATAACACACTTTTGACATATCTTTTATCAATGTATAATTATGAAATTGCTTATTATATACTCACTCAAAAAATGATAGAAATACCGAATTTACCTTTGGTAGCTGGAGTTTTACTTTCCCTCTATATATATGACTACGAACCTCCTCACAGAGAAAGGAAAAATTTTTTGCCTTGGCAAATGTACAACCTTTTAACAATTTTGTACGAAAAAGATCCGAGTGTGTTTACCAAATTTATAGAAATACCAGGTTCTTTTCAAAAGAAAACACCATTTTTAATTTCCCTCAAAGGGAAATATCATCCTACACTCTTTGCATTTTTTAATACACATTTGAAAGAAAAAGTCAATTGGGACCAACTTTCTTCATTTTCAAGCAAACAAGATCGCGATACTGAATTGTGGCACCATCTACGATTTGATTTTGGACCTCATACATATTATATACTTTATCTTGCACTTATGGGTTGTAACATGAATGTATTGCCCATTTCTATGTTTCATAATGAATTGGAGAACTTACCCAAGTATAGTGATTCAAAAGATGATTTACTCTATTATATTGAGATGTTTAAAACAGTATTTGCCTTTGGCTATAACACTTATGCCTGGTATTTAAAACAAATAATTTCACAAGGACAATTTGTCTATAAAGATGATACAACAATGAACAATAAGCAAAAAAATGAGAAAAATAAGTTGATTCAAACCGAAATGATTCGCCTTTTGTATGGGAGTGACACATATGATAAGGACTATGCAGATTCAGTAAAAGAAAAAGGAAGAAACAGCTTTGAAAAAGCAATAATGGAACATTCTGCAGAATATCACCTCACGGAAAACTTGGAAGCACGAAAGCAGTTCTCCAAACTCCAAGGAGAGATAGGAAAACTTTTGAAAAAACTTCCAGAATCAGAGCGTGAAACATATTTTAAGCGTGTTGATGATATTATTTATAATGCAGGTCAATCAGAATGGGAACGTTTACAAGAACTGCAGAAAACAATTCTGGAGTCTTTGCAGGCTGATCCAAGAACAAAGCCGCGCCAAAATACAACGCTTCGAAACAAATTAGGTGGTTATCGCAGACGTCACAGAA
>CAZNNX010000320.1:0-278 GCA_964574485.1 uncultured Saprospiraceae bacterium
TCATTACCCTTATTGGCTCAACCTGGCAGTATCGATAATACTTTCAATACAAATGGAAATCCCTCAACGACAATTAATGCTGTACATGTTTTGTCCAATGGTAAATTGTTAGTTGGCGCATCAAACGATTTAAATCCGAGCCCAAAGATTAGTCGTCATAATGCAGATGGGAGTGTTGATAATTCGTTTCAACCCAATTTTACTTCATGGAATGGAACCGTAGAGAGTATCGCCACAACTTCCAATGGCAGTATTATAGTCGGTGGCAGTTTTAACAT
>CAZNNX010000320.1:288-1572 GCA_964574485.1 uncultured Saprospiraceae bacterium
CGGCGTAACTCGATCAAACTTAGTGCGGCTTTTTCCTGACGGTGGCCTTGACACAAGCTTTAAAGCATTTGTGGCCAATTCGTGGGTTACTCATGTTGCCGTGCAGCCCGACGATAAAATAATTGTTGTTGGCCCATTCACCACCTTTAGCGGATCTCCTCAAAACCGCATTTTAAGATTAAATTCAAACGGCACTGCCGATATCGCTTTTAATCAAAATGTAGGATCTGGTTTAGGTTTCGGAGCTACTAAGCTAAAACTCGACGCGAATGGGAGAATCACTATTTTAGGAGCCTACACCTTCAATAATGTTAATCTTACTGGGGGAATAGTACGATTAAATTCGAACGGTACCATTGATAACACCTTTTCTATTGGGACAGGACCCGGAAATTTCGAAAACATCTTTGACTTTACTTACACCGCAGGCAATAAAATAATGTTGGTAGGGGGATTTTCAACCATAAATGGAGTACCTGCCAATGATATAATTCGACTGAACTATGATGGCAGTCCAGATGCTACTTTTTCAAGTGCTGACGGGCCCACATGTTGTGGAATATTAAATGTCTTGGAGGAGCCCAATAGCGGAAAAATTATTATTGCCAACGGATTTTACAATTACAACGGAACCTTACGGCCAAATTTGGCGCGACTAAATTCGAATGGCACTTTAGATGCCACATACGATCCGGGCGCCGGATTTGCGGACAATTCGGGTATGAATAGCCTAGTTTTCGACAGCAATGGCAAACTTTTGATTGGAGGCAGCTTTTCTACTTATAATACTATTGAGCGTATTAATTTAGTGCGTATTAATGGCGGCGAAATTGTTGCACCACCAGAAATTAGCATCATTGGCACAGCCACCGAAGCTGGAACTTTTTCTACCGACTATCAAATGACCACTACTGATGGCATTAATTATTCAAGAACAAATTTGCTACTGGCAGGCGACCCCAATATCAGCAATCCTGAAACAAAAGTAAAATTCAGACAAAACTATAATTGGGCCGTAAACTGGGGTGCCACAACGTTCCCCACAGGTACAGGCACACAAGATGGTCCTGACATTCCAATAATGACACCAGGTTTCTATACCGTTTCTCTTAACATTCAAACCGGAGCTTATAATTTTACACTAACAGCGCCCCCCCCTTCAATAGGCATGATCGGTAGTGCTCTAAACGGATGGACTACTGATATTTTTATGGAACCAGTGGATGGTAAAAATTACATTGCATATGGAGTAAACCTTAGCGCAGGCGAAATGAAATTTCGACA
>CAZNNX010000321.1:0-1182 GCA_964574485.1 uncultured Saprospiraceae bacterium
GAAAAGTAGGGAGAAAATAATTGGACTAATTAGGGAGAATCCCAATTTAACAATTAAAGAATTGAGCGAGCTCATCGGTATAACTGTAAAGGGCATTGAAAAGCAGATTGCCAACCTCAAAAAGGAGGGCATTATTGAGAGAATCGGTGCTGACAGGGGAGGTCATTGGAAAATATTAAAGTAACAACAGGTTGTGATGCAAGACATGTTTACCATAAATACCAAAGTACAAGAGGCGTTGGGGAAATTATTCCAACAGCATCGCCTTGTGTTTTGGTATGATGAAAAGGCCGAAATGAAAGGTCTGTTTGAAAACCTACAATTGGCGGGTATAGATAAGGTAATCATTGAGAACAATGAGTTTTCCTTAAAGCATAAAATCCTTATTGAGCATCCCACTCAAAAATATCTGCTCTATCAGGCAAAGGAAAGGCCTGCTGATAATGAAAATTGGCTGTTAGACTTGCTTTTATCCAATTATGAATTTCACACAGAGGCATCATCTCTGTATCTGCAAGACCTGGAGTTGCCTCAGGAGTTCAAGTCTTTAATTCAGGAGCATGAGGAATTCTTTGCGAATGAGAAACGAATCCGTGATTTAAAGGCCCTGCTTGAGCCCGAAGACAGGGAAAGCAAAATAAGATTAAAGATGCTTTCCATCATTTGCAGCTCAGAACCTGAATGGGAAAAGGTATTATATGCTCTTTTTACTGAAACATTTAAAAGTAAACACGATAAGTATAAGTCAATTGAAAAATTCGGGTTAGGTAAATTTTTCTGGGAAAACATAGAAAGGAAATTCAATTACAAATCGACCGCTCCAACAGTAAAAGATTGTTTGCTCAAGCTGGTACAGGATAATTTTGAAAGAAGCGTACAGAATGGTAACCCCCTTTTGAATAAAGAAGCCTTCCTATTTGTAAATCGTTGGAAAGAAAACACCAAAGCAAGGCAGCTATTTAGCGATTGGAGTCATCAGCTGGAAAGTGAATTGGGGGTAGAAGCCTCCATTCAAACTCTTGATGCAGATCTCTTATTAGATGCGGATACTTATGCAGTTATTGACAAGAAAATAATCATTGAAATCAGAAATCAGATTGTAAACAATACAATCCCCAATCACACACTTCAGGAACGGATTGAAAAAAGGCGTGTTAAGTTTTTCTTCGCAGAGTTTGCCAC
>CAZNNX010000321.1:1192-1567 GCA_964574485.1 uncultured Saprospiraceae bacterium
CCTATACGACGCTCTGAGTAACGCGAGTCTGCTGTTGGATGAGATCAGAAAGGCTAATTTAACCGTTGATAACCCGAGTGATGGATTCGCTAAGTATCAGAAGCAATGGTATAAAATAGATTTACTCTACAGGAAGTATATCAACTTTAGTGAACAGGCAGAGCATCAGAATATTTTAAAAGACCTTACGGCACAAATTGAAAAAGCCTATGGCAATTCATATCTACTGAAGTTGGGTGATAACTGGCAGGCCGTTCTTGATGGTATGACCCAATGGAAAATTGAAGGTATTAAAAGCCAAAAACAGCACTACACCCAATGGGTTTCTCCTTACCTACAGTAGTGAAATAGGGTATTTGTTCTTATATTTGATGC
>CAZNNX010000322.1:0-1547 GCA_964574485.1 uncultured Saprospiraceae bacterium
GAAATATCATCAGGTTAACGGTAACAGATAATGATGGCTGTAAAATTAATGACTCTGTAATGCTAGCTGTATTTCCAACACCCGAAATAAATGCTGGATTGGATAGAACTTTTTGCAGAGCACAAAATGTTTTTGATTTTACCCCACAGAGTCAGAATTACTTTCCTTTTGTGTTAGACACTAATATCAACAAGCATTGGTACGGCAATGGTGTCTACCTATTTGATTCAATCAATCGATTGTATCGGTTTGATCCAAGTTTACCGGAGGTAAAACAATCACCAGATACCAATGTATTGGTCTTTGAAATTTATCAAAAGTATATAGGCAATTACCCGATTCAATTTCAACCATCCCTTCCTGGTATTCAATTACCAGCACCAGAAGAGGCTTGTTTGGCGAGAGATTCGGTTGTTTTTAGAATTGGAAAAGAATCATTATTGGAAGCAGGTAATCCTAAGAGTATTTGTAGAAATGCAGGTGTAATAAATTTAGATGAGTTGTTTGAAGGAAGGAGCACACCTTCTGCAAATATTTTAAGTAGCTTTTGGTATTTTGATGATAAGGATTTAATGCATCAAGCTGCCATTAGCGGAGGCAGATGGTTTAATACCAAGCTATTGAACCTTTCATTAGAAGGTGATACCCTAAAGCTCTTTTATGCAGATACGGTGAATGCCTGTTATGTAAAAGATTCTACTTTATTAATCTTGCTAAAAACACCAGAGACTGCCGTAAACTTGAGTAATTTAGCGGATACTTTGGTGTGTAATACAAAAGGAATTTTGCAGTTAGAGGTTCTACCCAAAGGAGGTTTAGTAAAAGCAAAAGAAAGAAATAGTCTTGTTTTTTTATCTGATACCTTATTGAACAGCATTAATTCCACTATCAATATTTCAGGTTTAAATTTTGGAGCCTATAACATTTATTATTTAGTAACAGATACCTTGAGTTCTTGCATGAATTCAGATTCTATTTTAATAAAGGTTCAAAAGCCGCCTGTTATTGAAATTAGTGAGGGAGGAAGTTTGTGTTCAAACCAATCTATTTTAAAACTGGCCTATCTAACCAAACCACAATTGCCTTATGCAGGTATTTGGAGTACATGGAATGGTACAGGTACCATCAAGGAGGTGCAAGATGGAATTGAATATCAAGTTTCTGCAGACGATATCAATAGGAAGGAAGTTGGATTTGTGGTAAGGAGTATTGATACCATGTCAACTTTAAATGTTTGTCCAATTGCCTTTGATACGGCTATTTTTAAAGTGGATACCATTTTGGATGCTCAATTTAGTGTTACACCATCATGGGGTTGTGTTGATCCAAGAAAAAATAAATCTGTAGAAATTGTTGCGAATGGTATGGCTAATAATCCAATTGGGACAGCATATAAGTGGTTTATAAATACAAGTGATTATACCACTACGCCACTCAATTCATTTCCTTATAATCAACAGTCTATTGCACAAATCTTTAATACCCCTGGAGAATATCAATTGCATTTATGGGTCTCAAAGGGCGGATGTGCAGATACAATGGTTCAA
>CAZNNX010000323.1:0-1540 GCA_964574485.1 uncultured Saprospiraceae bacterium
CCACACAATGGTAGAAAAGAAAACTTTGCTAACCTCATCAACATGATTGAGCCTACTGCCATCCCTAAAAGTGGTGAGTACGACAAATCACATGTAGAGCCATATTATGTTAGACGGTTTAAAAATGATATTACTGATGAAACAGTTCGGGCAAATTTTCAGGAACGCAAAATAGTTCGGAGTTCTGCTAATCTGAGTTCTGCTGAAACTGACTTTTTACAATATCAGCAAGAACTAAAATTTAATGCACTTAATGCCTTGAAAAATGGAAAGCCAAAAGAAGATTTTCTATTTTCTGTTGGAATATTCAAGGCATTTATGTCTTCGCCAAAGGCTGCATTAGAAAGCATTCAGAGAAGAATTGAAAAAGTAGATGCACCAAAAGCTAAGAATGAATTTGCCTCTGAAAATTTAGAGGTATTAAATGACCTAAAGATAAAATTAGAAACAATCCTTAATACTCATTCCGATACCAAGTACAAAAAGCTAAAAGCCACTTTACTGGAATTGGGTTGGACAGGAACAAAGAAAAATGACCGCTATGTAATTTTTGCTGAAAGGATAAATACACTAGAATACCTCAAAGAAAATCTGCAAAACGATTTTAAAATAGCAGAAGATGCCATTGCTTTTTTTCATGGTGGTTTGTCAGATACCGAGCAACAAGCCATTATTGAAGATTTTGGTAAAGAGGATAGTTCAGTTCGTTTATTGCTTTGCTCTGATGCAGGTTCGCAAGGCGTGAATCTGCATTTCTATTGCAATCGAATGTTCAATTATGATATTCCCTGGTCTTTAATTGTATTGGAACAGCGTAATGGTCGTATTGACCGTTATGGCCAAAAGAAAACACCTTTCATTCATTACATTATTGCAGAATCAGATATTGATGGATTAAAAACCGACTTACACATAGTGGAACGCCTTACTCAAAAAGAGGAAGTAGTTTACAAAACATTAGGCGATGCCGGTTCTGTAATGAAGTTATACGATTCCAACAAGGAAGAACAATTGGTAGAGCAAGCCATCATGAACCAAAACGAATCTTTCTTAGAAGATTTAGATACAAAGATGGCAGGCTTCGACTTTAATACCTTGTTTGCTAATCAGGATGATACTACTGCGGTTACAATAACAGCTAATCCTTACGAAGCCAATTTAACCATTTACCCAAGTGAAGCTAAATTCTATTCTGATTTGTTTGAGCAACTTTCTTCTGCCAATCAAATTAAAACAGAAGATGTAACGGTACAAGATGGTTATCTCGAAATATTGAATACAAAGGAATTAAATCAAATTTTATTTGACCTCCCTCCTGAATCGAAACCAAAGGTCAATCAACTGTTCAAGTTATCATTAGATAAAGATTTGGTCCAAAAGGCCATTGAAGATGCAAGGAAAAAGAAAGGAGAATGGGCAGAGTTTCAAATATTGAATGAACTGCATCCAGTAGTTAAATATTACATGACTAAGCTGGAAGCAAGCGTAGACAAAGATGTGGCATTGGTTGCCAAAACAAATCGTGTTCCTGCTAAAACTT
>CAZNNX010000324.1:0-441 GCA_964574485.1 uncultured Saprospiraceae bacterium
CCGGCGCCAGCCCGCCGATCATCCGGTCCAGGTCTGCCGAACCCGAGCGCGGCCCAACAATGGCGTTGGGGTTCTTCATCCACTCCTCGAGGGCTTCAAACTCGCCACCCTCGAGGATTTCCCCAACGCTGCGCGGTCCATCTTGCCGGATGTCTGCCGTCGCGTCGGTCAACACCTGCTCGTGGTAATGGTTCATCACCCGTTCCACGTCCGCGCCTTGCTCGAGCAACGACTGGCAGTAGTTCCACGCCCGCTGGTACTCCCGGCGCACTAACGCACGCGCACGCACCATCTGGCCGTAGAACGCGATGTCCTTCGCGGTCCCAGGACTCGAGCGGATCATGTCTGCCAGCGCGGTCTGCCCGCCGGCAAACTCGAGCTTGTTCTCTCGAGCGAGATGGTAGGCCACGGTCACCTGAGTTACCGGATCATCCGTCTGCG
>CAZNNX010000324.1:451-1539 GCA_964574485.1 uncultured Saprospiraceae bacterium
GGAAACGATGTCACTGTTGCCGCTCGAGAAGTGGTCCGGCTTCAGGCCCATCGCCAGTGCATCCGCAGTCGCGTCCTGATACCGCAGGCAAGCAGCGATGACGGCGGCTTCAGCCTCCCTGTCCCAGAAAGCCGGGGCAGTATCCACGGTCATGACGGCACCTCGAAGGGGATGCCGGGGTTTTTTCGCTCCCAGGCGATGCGCTCGAGTTCCTTGTTCCGCTTGTGGATGTCCATCACGTTCTGCCCGACGGTCGGGGCTTGCTTGCGGAACTTCTCCAACCGCCACTGGTCTCGGAGTTGGTTTTGGAACCCCAGGA
The DNA here is from genome assembly GCA_964574485.1 of uncultured Saprospiraceae bacterium. GTDB lineage: Bacteria > Bacteroidota > Bacteroidia > Chitinophagales > Saprospiraceae > Saprospira. The sequence continues at coordinate 771 of CAZNNX010000324.1, forward strand.
CTTTGTTCACGTGCTTTGAGGAGCCAGACCAGTTCAGGTAGTCCGCTACCATCGCCGGGATGTCCACAGCCGGATACTCCCCCTCCCAGCGAGAGACATCCTCGGGTTCAATCTTCCGAAGGCGTGGTTTGGCGGGCGCGGCTGCGCCCTCATCCTCGGAGACCTCAGGAGACCCTTTAGTCCTAGGAGACCCTAAACCGGACACCTTAGCCTCGCCTTCGTTAAGCCTAGGCTCATCCAAGGCATCACCTAGGTTTGTCCTAGGCTCATCCTCAACACCTTCGCAAGGGCACGAAGGATGCACACTTTGGGCCTCACGAGGGTGGCAACGTTGAAACTTTAGGAAGTGCCTAACGTGGATTAGGTTTGTCCCAGGTACTGCGTAACGGTGGATGAAACCCTTGTTGAGCAACGCCTGAAGTAGCACGTCCACGTCGTAATTGTCGCCGGGAAACAGCTCGATTTTGATGCGCTTCGGCCGGTCTTCTAGGCGCCCTTCTCGGTCCGCGAGAGTCCATAGGCCGGCGAACAATACCCGCGCCTCGAGCGGCAGTTCCAGCAAGTCCTCGTTGGTGAAGAATCCGGGGTGAAGGATTCTGCTACGAGCCACAGAAAGGCCCCCTTTCCGCCATTTGGAGTGCGCTGCGACACGTACTCTGGGGCGTACTCAGGGGCCGATTCCGAATGGTAACCGAAGGCACTTGGTCACTCCACCAGAAAGTACGTGTCGCTCCCTCATTGTAGCACTCGCTTACGCAGGTGAACAGTT
>CAZNNX010000325.1:0-508 GCA_964574485.1 uncultured Saprospiraceae bacterium
GTCGGTTGTGGATAAGATTAAAGTTTTTGACAGCGATGGAAAAGTAACCAAACTTGACGAATTCGGTGATGTTAAACTCGATCGGACTCCTGCAGATATGGCGGTAAACGAGGTACTCGAAAAATACATTTTAGCGATGACTCAAAGTACATCTTTAGCTCAAGCACAAAAGAAAATTGGTAAGGTAAAGAACGTACTTCAAAAGGCCTCTTTGAGTTCAGATAAAATACCATTCCCATTAAAATCCTTCGACCTGTACACGAGCGATGGAGTAAGGGCTGAAAGGATTGAATTCAACGGAAACGTGGCTCAAAGCAAGTATTACGACGGCATGACCGGTTTTGAAAAAAATATGCAGACCGGGAAAACACCTTTTGATGATAATAAAATGAAAGCCGCCAAGTTGGATAAAGCACTTATTCCGGAAATGGATTGGATGAAAACCGAAAATGCAACGGTGGTAAGTATGATGGGAATTGAAGAAGAAAACAAAAAAGAATATTATGTT
>CAZNNX010000325.1:518-1532 GCA_964574485.1 uncultured Saprospiraceae bacterium
AAAACGGTCGTCAATAAAGAAGAATCGTTCAATGCTATAACTGAGTACAGCGACTACCGTGCGGTCAAAGGCCTCATGTTTCCGTACCAATCGGTATTGAATGCAGGTTCTATGACCTTCAACCAAAAAATTGACGAGATTTTAATTAACGGAAAGGTGAATGTTGCTGAATTTCAGTAGAAAGTATTGGTCTTTTATGCAGGAGTCTAGAAAAAAACGGTAAACAACCATGAACAAGTTTTTAATTATTTATCTGCTGACATCCATAATGAATTGCGTCAGTGCACAAACAAAAGTTTATACTACCAATGAATTTGGGTCGAATAAGAAACAATTCATGATTGTTGAAAGCAGTAAAGTCTACACTACTAACGAATTTGGATCCAACAAAAAGCAAATCATGGTCATTGATGGCGGTAAGGTCTATCAGACGAATGAGTTTGGTTCGAATAAAAAACAATTCATGTTGGTTGAATCTGGCAAAGTATACACGACCAATGAATTTGGGTCTAGTAAAAAACAGTTCCTAATCATCGAAGCAGGGAAGGTTTATACCACGAATGAATTCGGTTCCAACAAAAAACAAATTGGAATTTACGAATCCGGTAAAATTTATACTACCAACGAATTTGGATCCAACAAAAAACAAATTGGAATGGTTGAAGGAGGAGCCAGTTTAACAGAAATGGTGGTTATTTTATCGCGTTTTGGAATTTTCTAAGCCGAACTATAAACGATTATCCAATCAAGGGCTAAGCGAATCATTCTGATTAAAAAGCCTTTTTTAAACGAATCAACAGGCAATATATTAATGTAACATCCCATCAATACCTTAGTCCATGAAACAGCACCTTACTTGGTTCCTTCTAGTCTCCTTGGTTGCGAGTGTAAGAGGACAACTACTTTATACGATTCAACCCAAGAACGGAACGAACACATCGTATTTATACGGCACGATTCACATGATGCCAAAAGACCAGTTTCAACTTTCACCAACCTTGATTAAAGCTTTTG
>CAZNNX010000326.1:0-1528 GCA_964574485.1 uncultured Saprospiraceae bacterium
TGACCAAGCAGGAGATTGCTGGTTACTTGGCTCTTGTGGACAAGGTGCCTTCTGCCGAGCGGGGCAAGATTCAGGCTTTGCTTGAGATGGATCGGGTACAGAGGTGCCGGGAGTCTTTTCTGTTCTTTGTGAAGCAGATGTGGCCTGGGTTTATTTCTGGCCGTCATCATCAGATCATGGCAGATGCTTTTGAGAGGGTGGCTGCCGGGGATCTCAAGCGTTTGATCATCAACATGCCGCCCCGGCACACGAAGTCTGAGTTTGCTTCTTACCTGCTTCCGGCGTGGTTTCTGGGGAAGTTTCCTCAGAAGAAGATCATTCAGACTGCCCACACGGCAGAACTTGCTGTGGGCTTTGGCCGTAAGGTCCGTAACCTTGTGATGTCCGAGGACTACGGCAAGGTTTTCGACACCAAACTGTCCTCCGACTCAAAAGCCGCAGGTCGGTGGAACACCTCTCAAGGGGGTGACTACAACGCTCTGGGTGTTGGCGGTGCTGTGACGGGTAAGGGTGCCGATGTTTTGATCATTGACGACCCGCATTCGGAGCAAGAGGCCAAGTTTGGCCGTCCCGAGGTCTATGACGGGGTGTATGAGTGGTACACATCCGGTCCTCGGCAGCGTTTACAGCCCGGCGGGGCCATCATTATTGTGATGACGCGCTGGTCAAAGCGTGATTTGACCGGGCAGGTACTCAAAAAGAGCGGAAATGACGGGGTAGATGAGTGGGAAGTCATCGAATTTCCCGCAATCTTGCCCTCCGGCAACCCTCTTTGGCCCGGATTTTGGAAAAAAGAGGAGTTGGAGGCCCTAAAAGCCGAACTTCCAGTCTCGAAATGGGAGGCCCAGTACCAACAGAACCCCACCTCCGAGGAAGGGGCCATCATTAAACGGGATCAATGGCAGATTTGGACCGAATCTGACCCCCCGTCATGCGACTACATCATCCAATCCTGGGATACAGCCTTTGAAAAGACCAATCGGAGCGACTACTCCGCTTGTACAACCTGGGGCGTGTTCTACAAGGCAGACAAAAACGGTGATGAAAAGCCCAACATCATCCTTTTGGACGCCTACAAGCAGCGTTTGGAGTTTCCAGAGTTGAAAAAGAAGGCTCTGGAGATGTGGAAGGAGTGGAATCCTGACACCCTGATTGTGGAAAAGAAGGCCGCAGGCTCTCCGCTGATCTATGAACTCAGAAAGATCGGCATCCCTCTTTCAGAGTACACACCCAGTAAGGGAAGCGATAAGATCGCCCGTGTAAACGCCATCTCGGACATGTTTGCATCCGGGGTGGTCTGGTGCCCAGAAACAAGATGGGCAGAAGAGGTGATGGAGGAAATGGCCTCGTTCCCAAACGGCGATCACGACGACCTTGTGGACTCATCAAGTCAGGCGCTTTTGCGCTTTCGCCAGGGCGGATTCATCTCCATTGAGTCCGATGAAAAAGATTACCCTGTGCAGCCTCGCAAGGTTGCGTATTACTAAAGGACTGGTATGGCTACCAACTTTGACCCCGCTTTGGTTCC
>CAZNNX010000327.1:0-843 GCA_964574485.1 uncultured Saprospiraceae bacterium
GTTGGTGGATGATTTGGACGATTCAGAAGTGAAATTCATACTCAGACCGGATGAAAGACCCAGTCCGTTTACGGAAACTCCAAATTCCGTAGAGAAACCGCCTCCGAAACTTTGCACCCACTCTGTTGTGACTGCCCTTGTATTTTCAGTAGTTTCCGATTCTTCGTACGTAACTCCCCCGTCAAATGACAGATTTTTGGAAAAAACAGCCTCCTTTTTCAGGTTGATATTGCGGTTGACAATATCCCGCCAGCGGTCAGCACTGGAGGAATCACCAAGCAATTCCAGGGCAGGTATCACCGTATTCAGAATCTGGTACTCGGAATAAATGAACGTTGTGGCAAAGCCCTGGGGGAATACAAACAGACCCTTGTCCAGATAGAATGAACAATTTGCAGTATCATACCTGAGTTCATCAGTGATACCATACAGAAAGTTCATGGCACCGCCCATGTAAACATCACCGCCCATGTTGCTACCCACCACCAAATCATTTTCTCCTGTGGAAACCGTTCTTTCTACAGTTATACATGTCTCCATTTCGTTGGAGGAGTAGGATGTGAGGCTTGCATTAAACGAGATACCAATATCCGCTGTCACGTCAACCTGCAGAGAGGTGGCAAAGAACGGAGTACCCATTTCCGTTTCGATATCAGGCCCCAGGGAGACCGTCATGGTCTTCTCCAGATCGAGCGTACTTGAGGCTGAGACCGACCATGACTGACATGTTGTTTCACCAGTTGCCAGATATGCATAGGAGGCATCACCGGGCGGATCTCTGAGAATCATTGGGCAGCATGTGCTCTAAGCACCTGTTCAATTGTTCTATTTATTCTTTCTGTC
>CAZNNX010000327.1:853-1519 GCA_964574485.1 uncultured Saprospiraceae bacterium
ATCAACATAGGCATATCAGGAGCCGTTGAAGTGAATGTAGTTTGACGGGGCCTTCTTCCAAGTACTACAGCGCTCAACACTTCAGTAGCTTGTTCATCATTGACACTGGCCGTGACCTGGAGTGTCTTCAAATAGGGGAAAGAGATATTGGGTTCTTCAACCCGGAACTTGTGGATTAGTTGTCCGGTCGTCATCAGGGTATCAAACTGCGAGAGATGTGCAATATCATTATTGATTGTCAGCATCGCCGTATCAACATAACATTGTCCGCCATCATACATTTCGAAGACCTTGATAGCCACCTGGGTCCGTTGCAGCATTTCAAGCATGGGATCGCCACAGGCGTTTGTATCAAGCAGAGACAACTCGACCTGAGGAGGAGAGAAATAAATAAAATCAGTCGTATCATTCTGTATTTTCAGATCGAGCGTCACGCCTCCCTTGTTCTGAAAATAGTTGTAGATAACAGGATTTGAGTGTTCAATTACTGCTACCGTAACCGAGTCGGGCGGAACACCGTTAAATACAAATTTACCATTGGCGGGAAGTTGCTGAATCTGCTCATAGCAACCATTAAGAGTGGCCACCTTTACTTTTACGATAGCACCATCGGGCACCACTGATTTGCGACAATAGCCTCCGGCCATCTGTCCCACCACCTTGCGC
>CAZNNX010000328.1:0-1179 GCA_964574485.1 uncultured Saprospiraceae bacterium
ACGGGATATGGGTCAGTGGGATGGTACCGGCGACTACTAGGATGTCGTGCCACTTGACGTGGTTGACAATGAGTACAAACGGCTGGCCTTTGGGGGGCAGATTCTCGCGGCCCACAACAGTCCACTTGAGAATACCAAGTCGGCGTAATATGCCAGTAACCGTCTGAAGAAAGACGAAATGTCGGTAGGCAAACATTAGTGTGATCCTTGTTTTTGATATTCTTGCATCATTTCGCGGTAGTACCCATGATATTCAACGGGTAACAGCTCACACATTTTGAACATGATTTCGTTGGTCAAACGACTCATCTCGTTGGCGGGGATTTTTTCGCTGTTTGCATCACCATCGCGGACTTCGGGGTAGTAGGGTTTGCCGATGATCAAGGTGCGCTCGCTAAACCAGAATTTGCGTTGGGTGCCCACGATTGCCATCGGGACAATGGGTACTCCGCCGCGCAATGCAATGCGTGCAGTGCCACCACGCCCCTGAAGCATCTCACCGTTGTGGTTTCGTGTGCCCTCAGGGAATATGACGACCACTCCTCCGTTGCGAGCACAATCTGCAGCTCGGTCAATTGCTTGAATATCGCGCTGACCACGTTTGACAGGAATGACCTGCATCATGGTGAACCAGCGACCGAATAAGCTGTTGACAATCTCAACTTTGGCCAACCACCATGGTCGATGCGAAAGCGGCAGGCCCCAACCAATTAATGGAATATCATGCCATTGGATATGATTGCACACGAGTACCATGCCTTGTGGGCGAGGTGGCAAGTTCTCTACGCCGGTGACGCGCCATTTAATCAGACGAAGTGCGTTGCACAGCCCAATGAACGATGTAATCGCAACAAAGTTGATAATACTGAGCATGTATTCCTCTGCCAATTATGATGAACGACCGAGCTGAAGCTCGTAGACCATGTGACCGCCGCTCCACCCTGATATGGCAACCAATACCATTGCCAACGTAAGCATAATTGCATAGTTGCGATATGTATCATCGCTCCATACCGGGGTGTCTGTGATTTTGCGGCGGATTTGCCACGCACGCCACATCACTACGAACAATGCGATTGCACTGAATGCATGCAGGTTAATCCAATTGAGAGCTTCTTCGGGTGTGGCAGGATTGTTGAGGTGACCTACAGCATCGACGGTCCCTGTAATCAGACTTGG
>CAZNNX010000328.1:1189-1506 GCA_964574485.1 uncultured Saprospiraceae bacterium
ATCGTAATCCACGCAAAGATGACCAAGTAAAAGCTACTAAGCTCGAGGTGTGTGTGTTGCTTGTACCGTGCCCACATGGCAAACACAAAGGCGGCAACAATTGCTCCGATTGGCACGTGCACAGTGACGGGATGCAAGATAATGTCAATCATGAATATGTATATTCGTCTAGGCTAAACCTAAAATATCATACCATACTTCACATGGTATGATGCATTAGTGAGCATTTCGATGCATGGTGAGCACTGGTAATACTATGAAAAAAACCATTTCTTTTGTGTATATTCTTGTGATGTTGGTCGGCTTTGTGTTGATTT
>CAZNNX010000329.1:0-1505 GCA_964574485.1 uncultured Saprospiraceae bacterium
AGCGCACAGAACAGCGAGCGCCCGGCACTGGGCGCTGAACACGCGGACAAACGCATTACGGAACTTGAGGACCGGCTCCACTCAGAATGACTAGCGGAGCAGAGCCGGGCCAAGACGCGGATCGCGTCTGAACACGCGAGAGCCGCTGGACGCGAACTGAAACTGGGGAACTTGCGGCTATCGTTGCCCACAAAAGGCTAAGTGTGCGCTGCCGACATAAATTGACTTTATGTTGCTATCGCCGTACTGTCAACATCGTGCCACCGATAATTGTGTTGACGTGCACTCAAGCGGAGAATGGGCACACTCCGCGCATGGATAGGTTTCATAGCGAAGTCATGAATGCTTTTTCGAAGCGCCTGAAATCCGCACGCGAGGCGGCCGGGTTTGAAACAGCAAAGGAATTTGCTGAGGCATTGGGTGTTGAAGAAAACCGATACCGCCACTGGGAGCGAGGATCGGCACAGCCAGACTTGGCCATGCTGACAAGGATAACGAGGCTCTTGAAAATTGAGCCTAACGACCTTTTCCCTCTAGCCTATAGGCGAAAAGACCAGGGAAACCCCGGAGGCTCAGCCCTGGCAAGCTGAGTTCAAGCGTCGTTTTCTTTATGTGCCCCGCGAATGATACAGCCTGACGTGCGGCACTTTTCCTTCCACAGCACAGATAAATTATTTTTACGTTGCCTATTGACGTTGCCCGCAAACATAAAGTAGGTTTACGTCCATCACCGGGGCGGCACTCCTTTCCAACCTTGTCGCCACCCCAACCAACAGGCCTGGCAAAGGAGCCCCCGAGGTTCCCTACCGCCGCCCCGGTGAAGCGAATTCCAATCCCGGCAGCGAGGGTGCTGGGAAACCGGGGGATGGCAACCGCAGTCGCTCGCGGGCCATCCCCCAAAGGGGCAGACAATGGCATCAGACAAAAACCTCTGGCTTGGCATTCTCCAAGACGCGGCCACCGATCTCAACGCCATCATCGATGAGATCGCGACGGGCTACCTGATCTACCAGAACATCGATGAGGGCATGCGCCACGAGCTGGAATACCTCTGCCATCGCATCAACGAAACGCGTGACGGCATCGTCAAGGCCAATGAGCCTGAACCGGAGTTTGTTTCCGATCCCTACAAGGAGTTCCGCCACCTCAAGCATGAGGTGCTGTGATGGCCGACTATGAAGCGCTGCGCGCCTGCTGGCTGTCTGGCCAGATCAGCGATGCCGACATGGCCACGATGCTTGAGAATGATCCGGCTTTTGATGCCTGGATGCGCGCCATGATCGTTGCGGAGGCACCATGACAGCTTCCAACAAGGTCGTCCGCTTCTGGAACAACATCAAGACCCAGTCCACCGAGCCCTACGTGTTCGAGGACGATGACGCACAAGAAGCCGAGGATCACGACATGGAGAAACTGGCCAAAGGTGTCGAAATCGCCACCTCAAATGTCGTGCATTGCGAGGCCGAGCTGATCAAGGCGCAAAACCTTCGCGCACGCTGCATCGA